>JACMKL010000385.1 GCA_014380105.1 Candidatus Melainabacteria bacterium | reverse complement strand
GGCGTGGAGAACGTCTTGTGCAAGTTAAGGTGGCAAACATCGAATCCCATGTCACCCGGGCGAACCAGACCCATGATGGCATTGAGGTTGGCACCGTCGTAATAAAGTAATCCGCCAGCTTCGTGAACAAGCTTCTGGCAAGTGTCGATTTCTTCTTCAAACAAACCGAGCGTGTTCGGGTTGGTGAGCATGATTGCGGCAGTGTCAGGTCCGAGAACCGCTTTCAGAGCGTCTATATCAACGAGACCACGATCATTCGATTTGATTTCAACAACGTCAAATCCACACATTGCGGCGGTAGCAGGATTGGTACCGTGCGCGGTATCAGGCACAATTACTTTGGTACGAGCAGTGTCGCCTTTAGCTCTAAAGTAAGCGCGAATTAGTAGCAATCCTGTCATCTCACCGTGCGCACCAGCAGCCGGCTGAAGTGTGACTGCAGGCAATCCCACCACTTCCGAAATACTACGCTCAAGCTTGTAGATCAGCTCGAGAGCGCCTTGAATTTGCTCTTCAGGTTGCATCGGATGTAGTTCTCTAAAGCCTTCCAAAGCGGCCATCTGGTCGTTGATTTTTGGATTGTATTTCATGGTGCAAGAACCAAGCGGATAGAACGCTTTGTCAATTGCATGATTTAAATGTGAAAGGCGCACAAAGTGCCTGACTGCTTCGAGTTCACTAACTTCGGCAAGCGCAGCCGGATTCTTACGTACAAATTTTGCAGGAATAAGAGCCGAAGGAGCTTTGTCTTTTACTCCGATTTTCTCGATAACGAGTGCTCTTCTTCCTGGACGGGACTTTTCGTAAATCAGCTTTTCCATGAGTTCAACTCCAATTTGCTGCCTTAGTGCTCAAAAACGTTTTGAAAGCCTTTCAAATCAAGATCACAAACCAAACGCACCGCTTCAAAAGAGCGCTCGGCCAATTCCAGTCGTTCTTCACGCTCTAACATGTGCAAGATTTTTGTGTGAATTGGAATCAGGACTCTGACATCGTTGGCTGCATACTCTATTTGTGACTCGGACAGGTCACTGCGTGCCCAATCGCTACTCTGATCGGTTTTATCAAGTTCGATCTGCAATAGCTCACGAACCAGGTCTTTAAGACTATGTCTGTCAGTATATGTACGAATAAGCTTAGATGCCACTTTCGTACAAAAAATAGGTTTAGTTTCGGCACCCAAATAATGCTTCATTACAGAGACGTCAAAGCGAGCATAATGAAACAGCTTGGTCACATTCGGAGCTTCCATCAGCTTTTTGACATTGCTGTTTTGTGGAAAACTATCTTTGTCTTTGTAGCGAACAAAGCTAACGATGCCTTCGTCGTCACAAATTTGCACCAGGCACAACCGATCTCGCCTGATAATCAGACCGCGAGTTTCGGTATCGACTGCAATCATCGACTTCTTCATGTAGTGCTGAAAACGTTCTTCAGGAAGATCATCTTCGAAAAGTTCGACTTTTCTATGCTTAACCAAAACATCTGTGTTCAAAGGACAAACCTCGCGATTAAGCGCCTCGACCAACATTGATCTGCACTTTTTCGAAATCTACCTATATTATATGCGTGTCTATGCCACGCATCCATGAGGTTTTCAGCTTTAAAACACTATTACCAGAACCTAACCTTACACAACATAGACCTGACAACAAGCTAAGCCGACAACCATCGGTCTAGGACTGCTTCCAGCTCTTTGGGCATAAACGGACGATTCATTACGTCATTGGCGCCTGCGGTTAATACTTGCTCGCGGGCAATGCCTGAAACCATTGCGATAATCGGAACAGGAGCTGTATATAGCTCATTTATACCGGCTTTGAGCATCCTTAAGTTATCTATCGCTTGCTCTTCGGGCTCTTTTACTTCAATCAAAACAAGATCAAACTGACGTGCCTGGAGCTTTTCAAGCGCCTGCGCGTAGTCAGCAACAGTTTGCGCCAAAAGCCCAAACTCCTCTACGGTGCTTTGTGCCAACTGGCGAACCACACTGCTCTCATCAACAATTAATACGCGCGCCGTTTGCATCCAAAGTCTGCCTGTAGTGCAAAAGGTAATAGTATCTCATGCGGCAATCTCGAACGCCGGTGTGTTGCCGAGCGCTGCGGCAGCTCCTTTGACTGCTGCCATGGGAAGATAATCCGAGCTAGTCTGGATATGCTCGACGCACGAATTCGGCCAGGTGCATTACTTGAACATCGGCGCCCGAAAGTTTGGCTCCAGCATTTAATTGAAGGAGGCAGCCAGGATTTGTTGTTACTACAACCTCAGCCTTCGTTTGTTCGATATTTTGCATTTTTCTAGCTAATACTTTCATGCTGAGCTCTGTATTGATGACATTATAAATTCCAGCGCTGCCACAACAATGTTCAGCTTCCTGTAATTCACTTATTTGAAGATGATTACCCATCCCGCGCTCTACCAATTTATTTTTCAAAGCCGCCAAAATTCTTTGCGGATCTACGCGAATTCCTTGTGCATGAGCTAAATGGCATGCCGCATGATAAGCGACTGAAGGGGCAGGCGAATGTTTTACGGGAATTTCAATTTGGGTGGGATTCACCACTTCGACAACGTCAGCAATACGCTTAGAGAATTCAGCTGCGCGATCATGCCAGGCAGGATCATCTTTTAAGAGATGTCCATATTCTTTTAGCATTGCTCCACAGCCCGCCGAGGTGACAACAATTTTTCCTTCTGACGATGCAAAATGCTCGATATTTTCTTTAGCCAAACGGCGAGCAATGTCTTCTTCTCCCGCATGAAAAGCCAATGCACCACAACAGGATTGCTTGCGCCTTTCGATCGGACAGCCTTGCATGACCAGCAAATCGGCACAGGCATGATTAACATGATTGTATAAAACATCCATGACACAACCAGAGAAAAGCTGATGAAGAGGTCCTCGCTCTATGTCTGGACGTCGAATTGGTGGATGTTCTTTCTGGGGTGGAACAGGAGGAATGAACGCCGAGTATGCGCGCAAGCGATTGACTAAAAACGAGTTGGATGGATGGACTAAGTGATTAATGGAGCTTTTAGCACTGAGCGGAAATATTGATTTAACCAATTTTTGCCAGGCGTGGAAAAGATGACCACCCAGGCGCAGGAAGAAATAATTGGTCAAAATATAATTGAATCCAATACGCAGGATAAATCTCAAAAGTGGAGAGCGATTTTCCTTAAGTGCAGGTCTGGCACTATTCAAAATCTCGTCGTAACGCACACCCGACGGGCAGGCAGTCTGACAGCCAAGACAGCCCAGGCAGGATTCGATGTGGGAAGCCGCTTCGCCAGCGAAAGGCAATTCGCCCTTCTCGACTAATGAGAGAAGGTAAATTCGACCACGCGGGGATTCCGATTCTCGACCCGTCGCCATATAAGTGGGACAGGCAGGCAGGCACAAGCCGCAGTGGATGCAAGCGGACAAGAGGCTGTGATCGAGTTTTCCCGTCTGAGCCGATATCAAATGACTGTTATCTAAAATCGTCATGCCCAACTAACCAACGGATTTAAAATCGCACGCGAGTCAAACTTATTTTTTAAGGCTTCTATTATTGGGCGGGGACTGCTACCTTTATTCGCTGAAAAATGTTCGATTATCCTTTCAAAATGAGCGTCAGAGCGAGCTACAACACAATCTAAATGCCCCTCATTGCAAAGTGTTTCTAATGATGACAAAAACAATTTCTGCTCACTTTCGCTTTCGAAAGAAATAGAAAATCGACCCGCTGCCGGACGAATTTCGACCACAAATTTTTTATTGAAAGTATCAGTTAATAAAGTCAAAACCAATCTCATTTCAGACAGCGAAGTCGATAATTCCACCGCTAAAGGCGGAGGAATATTAGAGTCCTGATGGTGCTTTCCGCGACTTGCTCTGCCGTGGGCTCTATCACTAAAGGCATAATTTTCTGATGCCAAAATCAAATTTGGATTGGTCAGCTTAGCCAATGCCTTTGAAAGTTCGTTGACAACACTCTTATGTCCAGCCAGTTCAACGACCATCATGCAATTTTCTTGATCGTCAGATTTAATATCTAAACTCGTCAGCGGAATTTCTGACTGCATCAGAACGGCAGCCTGGTCTAACAGAGTCAGAAGTGAATCACACTCGTAGGTAAAAATGTATAACCATTCGGGCTTAGCAAAAAGTCTTAAGTGCGCGGCAATCGGAATGCCAAAATACATTCTGCCGCCAACAATTAGTTTTGTAGTATCGTATCCGGTGACATTTTTTACGACTTTGCCGCCCGTCCTGACTGTTTCACCACTAGATAAAATAATTGATGTGCCCAACACCAGGTCTCTGGTGCCACCAAAGGAATGCTCCCACGAACCACCTTCGCCATTGTTGATCAGTTCAAACAAAGTCGAATCCGGATCGGCATCGAGAGGCAGGAATTGATTATTGGGCGCGATAATTTCCGCAACCTCAGACAGAGTTAAACCGAGACTTAACGATATGACTTGATCCATCGCCGAATACTCAATAACTTCTTTTTGCCTCGACAGGCTGACAAATCCGATATGCCTACCAGAGACTTTGGAAGCCTGGGGCAATTGTCGCTTGTGACCAGGCAATAAATACATATTTTGTGCATCAGAGCCACTCAACAGTGACAGCAGCTGCTCACCTGTCTCATATTCTGAGATTGCCAACTTTTCGGGAGAAATCGGATTCTGAGTTTCCAAAAAGATTGCACCGCGTTTGTAGTTTTCTTCCAATTCTGCCAGGTCGAAACCCTGGAGATATTCTATCTGCTATCGTCTCTTAGAAGACTAAACAATTGGCAAGAATGACTTCCGCAACAGAAAATCGAACGAAAACTAGACCGGTCAACAGCGGGCGCAAACTGGTTTTGATATCCGGTTACTATGGTTTTGGAAATCTCGGCGACGAGGCGATCTTAGAATCAATCATCACGGCTCTGCAGAAAGATGTTTCAAGCGAAAACATCGTAGTTCTCTCCAACAATCCCGAACTGCACGAAAAGACATATGGAGTAAAAGCGATCAATCGCTGGAAAATGGCTCCATTCCTGGCTTTACTACCGCGTACAAAATTATTTATTAGTGGCGGCGGTGGATTATTTCAAGATACAAATAGTGCTGGATCGACTATTTACTATGGCGGTCAAATCGGGCTGGCGCGCGCGTTCGGCGCTCACACTTTTATGTTCGCGCAGGGGCTAGGGCCGCTCACTAGTGCGACCGGCAAGCTGGCAACCCGCATAGCGAGTGGATTGTGCAACACCCTTACCGTCAGAGACAAGACTTCACATGCCATGCTCACCGAGTGGAAAGTTGCCGCTGAGTTGACGGCCGATCCTGTTTGGATGCTAGCTGAGACACCTCTTTCAGTAGATGTTCAAAAACAAATTGCTGTTTTGAAAGACGCAAGCTCGATGGTTGTGGGTTTATCGCTCAGAAATAGCCACAATTTTAGCGATGCCCGCCGCGACATCCTTATAGATGTCCTCCATAAAACCCTGCCCGCGGACGCCTCACTGCTCCTGATGCCGCTACAGAACGAACAGGACCTGCCTCAACTGTCCCCGTTCATGCAAGCATGGACACAGAAAGGTCGCACTGCTCACCTGCTCGATGCCTCGACGATTGAAAGACCGAGTCAATGGATTTCTTTAATTCGTCAACTTGACCTGGTCGTTGCCATGAGATTACACGCTTTGATTTTTGCTTTGAAAGAATCAATTCCAACTTTTGGGCTAACATATGACCCGAAAGTCGAACATGTTTTAACCCAATTCGGGCAGCCAATCTTAATTCTACCCAAGGAGAGCGACGACTCCGAGCTCTCGTCCAAATGGCTAAGCGCCGCATCAGCCGGTCTTCAAGAGTTAAAACAGCTGAAGGGCAAGGCGCATGAAAGTGCAGATACGGCAAAAAAATTGGCTTGCAGGAACTTCCAGCAACTAGCTAAAATTTTAGGTATGCAAAGCGACCCAAGTCTTTAGGCAACGGGAAAATTAAAACGCAACCAGCGAATTGCACATAGGTCTGGAGTAAATGGCACCGTCCGTAATGTCAACATTGTCAGCAACATACAGATCTCGTCACAAAGTTCTCGGATATCCCGTAGACGTCGTCTCTGAAGAGGGCGCGCTCGATGTCGTGAAAGCGGCTTGGCAGAACGAAAAGGGCATTCACATTGTGACGTTGAATGCTGAGATGGTCGTGCAAGCGCAAGAGAATCAAGAGCTGGACCGCATCATTCGGCATGCGCACCTAATTATTCCTGATGGCGCAGGAGTAGTCTGGGCTCTAAAACTGGCAGGCCAACAGGCTAATCGTTTGCCTGGTGTTGAGCTGGCTGAAAAAACATTGCAACTGGCTTCAGATGAAGGCAGACGAGTTGTATTGATCGGCGGTAAACCCGAAGTATTGACCCATCTTGAAACCCTCATTCCTGACCGTTATCCCGGAATTAAGTTGGTGGGCTCACAGAACGGCTATTTCTCCAAAGACGAAGAAGACGAAATTGTTGACGCGCTTTCCAATTCTGAACCCGAATTGATTTTGATTGCCCTTGGTGTGCCTAAACAAGAATTTTTCATAGACCGCTGGCAGCACGCTTTCCCAAAAGCAGTCATGGTGGGTGTGGGAGGCAGCTTTGACGTCTGGACAGGCTCAGTCAAAAGAGCACCAAAATTTTTCAGACAATGTAATTTGGAATGGTTCTATCGTTTGATGGCAGAACCATGGCGTGCGAAACGCATGATGTCTTCGCTTCCAAAATTCGGCTTTCAAGTTCTTGGTGCCTCGCTGAAAGGCTCAGGAAGGAAATCAACAGATTCCGATAGCGGCGAAGACAAAGGTTAGAAACTGCCTATGTTTTTCGAGCAGAAAGTTACGCAGGCCGAAGCTGCTGTCATGTCTCTACGCCAACTTGCACACTTAGGAGACGCCGTATTTCACCTATTTGTGCGAGAGAAAGAAGTTTTTCGTGCATCCAGCGCCAAGCAAATGCATAAGCGCACAACCAAGCTTGTTTCCTACAAAGCTCAGGCTAGAGCTATGCAAAAGCTCACAGAACACCTGACCGACAATGAGAAAGATATCGTTCGCCGCGCCCGCAATATGAAGCCTGCGGCTTACAGAAGCGCTGAGCAAGCGCTCTATCGCAGAGCGACAGCATTTGAATCGCTGCTCGGTTACTTGTATCTCTCTGACCATGCCCGTCTAGTTGAATTGATGATGCTCGCAGAGGCAGGAATTGACGCTCCTGACGCTCCAGGCGACGAAGATCTCACGGAGGATGTTGCGGACGATGTAACGAGCGAGGATTTGCCTGGCCAGTCGGACGACCAATCGGATGAGACCGAAGAAGGCGCTGACGCCTAGGCTTCGCCCAAAGTTAAGCTTGCCATCAGTTAGGTGTGAGATGTTAAACCTTAAGGATAGGTTGTAATGCGCCGATGCGCGACTATCTAGTGTTAACGTAAGTTTTAAGCGCTCCTGCGCCGTGCTTCTCTTCGCCAATTTGGATGAATCTCAGCTTTGAGTCTTAAGTCTGAAGATATCTATCGTTGCATCATTGAAAATTCCGCTGATGGTTTCCTTCTTAGTGACCTGACCGGAATTATCTCCTTCTGCAACAACGCGGCTGCAAAATTTTTGGGTCGCACTGAAAAAGAAATCATTGGGCAGAAACTCTCGGCCTTTATTGACGAGACCACCCTCAAAGAAAAAGAAGGCGTGCCTCTGGCAGTCGGCACCGCCCATGGTGCAATGGAAGATAAGTCTGAGGCTTCAGGCGCAGACGGCACCCACTGGAAATTTGCTACCGCTTACGCCAAAAATGGCGTTGATATGTCAGTACCTGCCAGTCATCTGGCTGTCACAGACAAAGATGGCAAGGAGCAGGGCTCATTGACCATCCTGTACATTGTGCAAAGTCACACTGTGCAGCAAGCGCAAACTGAATTCGTCAGCACTGTCAGCCACGAATTGCGTACACCTTTGACTTCAATCAAAGGATTTGCAGATACCATTTTACGCGCAGGCGACCGCCTTGATGTCAGTCAGCAGCGCCGTTACATAAGCATCATCAAAGACCAGGCTGATCGCTTGACACGCCTGGTTGAAGATTTGCTTGCTGTTTCAAGATTGGAATCGAAAAAATTACAGCTCACTATTCGTGCTCTCGACCTGGCTGATTCAGTGCAGAGAGTGACGCTCAATCTTTCAGAGAAAGCACGCAATCATAAGATTGTCGACATTATCCCGCCAGGACTACCGCCAGTATGGGCAGATGCTGACAGGCTCGAGCAAATTTTGACTAATTTGATCGACAACGCGATTAAGTATTCACCGACCGAAACCACTGTCAGAGTGGTGGCACGTAATGTACCTGGCACTCCAGAGATGGTGGAATTTCAGGTCACAGATCAAGGTGGTGGCATCCCACAAGAGCATTTGCCTGAAATCTTTTCCAAATTTTCAAGACTCGATAATCCATTAACACGTCAAACCGAAGGAACCGGGCTCGGGCTCTATATCACGCGCTCACTTGTTGTCGCATTAGGCGGGCAAATCAAAGTGACGAGCGAACCTGGTTCGACAACATTCACAGTTCAACTTCCAGCAGCGTCACTCGAAATGCAGGCAGCCCGAGGACGTGACTAATGCTTCTGCCTACGCCGATAATTCTTATAATCCATCAACCACGACAAGCCGCCGACTACGCATCCATTCTTGAAAAGACCGGCGCTAAGGTACATGCTGTCACATCATTTGAAGAAGCCAACGAACTACTTTCATTTCTGCATCCTGACCTAATTCTTCTGGCTGCACAAATGCCTGAAGGTGACGGCAGATTATATTGCCAGCAAATTCGCGCCACAGTTGTGCAACCACGGCCAGTGCTAGTACTTCTGCATGGTTCTTCAGACGTCAATGAGCGAATCAGCGCGTTCAGATACGGTGCAGACGATGTTTTGGGCGATCCGATTGATAAAAATGAGCTTGCTATCCGGGTTTTAGCTCACTTGAGACGGCGTCAGGAAGAAATGTCCAATCCGCTCAGCCAATTGCCAGGTCCTAATTTGATCAGAAGAATGCTTGAGCAATGTCTGGTATCGGACAAAGCCTGGTGCGCACTCTCTGTGGACTTAAATAAAATTCGCGTCTATAACGAAACCTATGGTGACCTTGCTGGTGACCAACTGATTAAGGCTCTGGGAGCGGTTTTAACTGATGTCGGCGATGACGATGACTTTGTTGGACATATCGAAGCCGACGATTTCTTGATGATTGTGAAGCCGGAAAATCCTGAGCGCAAGGCAGAAAAAATCTGTCAACAATTTGATAGCATCAGCCGACGTTTCTATCCAAAAGGCGATATCGAGCGGGGCTACTTAATTTCTACCGGTCGTGGTGGCATTCGTAGACGCGTGCCATTGATTTCAATTGCCATCGGCATTGTAAGCAGTACCAATCGTCGCTATCAAAGTTACGTCGATGTTCTGACTTCAACACGCGATTATCGCTATTTGGCCAAGCAATACTCAGGTTCTACATGGGTTGCCGACTCAATGCCACAGCTCACTCCAGAAGAACATGAAGGTCGCAAGCCAATTGTTGGTGTCACTGAAATTACAGACAAACGCTCGCGCATCCTGGTTGTCGAACCTGACGGCGCAATGGCTTTACTCTTACAGGATTCGCTTTCGTTAGAAGGCTATGTGGTGCAAGTGACAAGTTCTGCAGACGATGCTCTGGAATTGGCACGCCAGGACCATCCGGACTTGATACTCCTAGAGTCAACCTTAACTGACAGACAGATGGACGGCTGGTCTCTGTGCCGGACACTCAAAGAAGACATTCAACTTAAGAACATCTGGCTGGTGATGGCAACCTCGCATCCGGATCAATCACTCGCGCTGGAAGCTGGTGCTGATCTGTATTTACCAAAGCCTTTTGATATGCCGAGTTTGCTCAACGAAATAAGCAGTTTACTCAGACCGCGCGTCTAATTGCGAAATTATCCAGTCGGCAGCATCCACAATTGAATCGGCTTCAAAGTCTGCGTCCACAGGATTTTGATATTCGCCCTTGATGACCGCCTCGCCATAGCCGGTCTTTACTAGAATGCCTTTGGCACCACAATTTTGTGCGAGTTCCACATCAGTTGCTTTATCACCGACCACAAAGGCACGCTTAGAATCAAACTCCGGATGATCTTTGAGAGCCCTATCCACCATTCCGCTTTCAGGTTTGCGGCATTGGCAAACCTGACTGAATTCAGCGACGATGCCTTCTGGCAAGTGTGGACAGTAATAGACATCGTCAAGAAATGCGCCTTCCTCCTTGAGAAGCTTATTCAGGCGCTCATTGAGCGCATGGATGTGGGTTTCCGGATAATATCCGCGAGCAGCTCCGGTTTGATTGGTGACCAGAACACATGCAATGCCCTTTTGATTGAGACGTTTAATTGCTTCACCAGCACCATCAATAAGACGCAGGTCGTCGACGTTGCGGATGTAGCCGACTTCAACGTTGAGAGTGCCGTCCCGGTCGAGAAATACGACTGGCTTCACACTTGCTTGGCTGGACATGCTCAGACTCCTCTTTCAAACGACTCTTGATCAGTTGCTGCAAAAACTGCATCAATCTTAGGGGGTCTTTGCGTTGGAAGCGAGCGTTATTGCGCTTCTTGAGCGAAATTTCGACTTACATTGAGCGTGCTTGATTTCTACAGCTGACGCACAATGTGCAAATATTACTATTTGCTACAGACAATAGCAGCTCGCCAAAACGCTGATTGGCCCGAGCTTTCCAGAGGTTTGGATAAACATCACTATTCACACTAGAAGCACTTGCTATGTTACGATTGGTTGCGTAATTACTAATCAGCAAGTGTCGGCCGGATGAGAATACACGACGAAAACGCCTCCTTCAGATTCAATCAGAAGGGCCTTCGCAAATTCCTGGGTGATCTGGAATGCGAAATCATGGAACTTGTATGGGAAAAAGCGGATCCAACCGTCACTGTGCGAGAAATCTTCAACATTTTGCGCCTCAAGCGTGAAATTGCTTACACCACAGTCATGACGACGATGGTCCGGTTGTCCGAAAAAGGGCTACTCAAAATTCTCGACAAAGCTGGTTTGGCAAATTGCTATGCACCAGTAGAAGGTCGCGACCAATTCATTCGTAATTCGGTTAATTGGGTGCTCGATATTTTCTTCGAAGAATTTCCGGAAGAATCAGCAACTTACCTTGCTGAAGCAACCCGTCGCCGCTTCGAAAAGAAGCCAACAAAAAAACGCTAAGCAAACGGAATTTGAAATTTTAAGAGGGAGAGTGGAAAGCACTCTTCCTTTTTTGTTGCGTCAAATCACATTTGCTTCGGAATGAAGCCAGCATATCGATTGGATAGCCACTTCTAGCCGCAGGCAATCCGTTTTGCCGAGCGCTCGAGTGTAATGTCGACTCAATTAGCATAATTTGTCGTACGCGCCTTTGTGGATGCCATAGAGCTTTTGAGATGCACAAGCGAATTTGACGCAAAAGAAAAGCGGGATGCTTTCGCATCCCGCTCACTAATCTGACTGCCGACTGTCTTATTGGCTATCCGGAATCGGAGCGCCTTCAGGCAATGTTGGCGAAGTCTTTTGTCTGCGTTCGGAACGTCCCGATGTGTAGTGTCTTTCGTCGATGACGGTAGGCTCTACTTGGAACATGTTCACGTCGCGAGGTCCTTCAACTCTACCCACTTCTTCTGGGAGCTTAAGCTGTCCAGGAGTACCAGGGAGAATAACTTCCGGACGTACTGCTACAACCAGTTCGCTTTCGTTTTTGGTGAAAGCTTTCGAGCGGTAGAGGGCACCCAAGACAGGTACTTCACCTAGTGCAGGAGTCTTACTGACTTGACGACCGGTGTTAGCCGAAATCAAACCTGAGATGAAGAGCTCTTGTCCTGGCTTCATTTCTACGATTGTTTGAGCTTTTCTGGTTGTGAACGCAGGGATCGAACCAGTTGAGT
>JACMKL010000384.1 GCA_014380105.1 Candidatus Melainabacteria bacterium | reverse complement strand
GGCCAATAGTTTTTACCTTCTCTGTGATTGACCAACTTGGCTTCAATGTCTGAAGGTGCGTCAATCGCTCCTCTAAAACATCGAGGGCAATCTCTTTTGATAATTTACTTTCGAAAGATGGGGGAAATTTATTGGGCTTGCTCTTCATTTGCTTGGTCGAGTTGCGCGAGAGAACGACAAAACCAAAAATACCAGCAAATATAACGGCACCAATAATCAGCATATCGAGGGTTAGAAGTGGATCCACTTGGTTAGATACCTGCGTTCATTGGAGACCCCTCAATTATCCTTCATTACGCGCAGGAAGATTAGTTTTTACTACCAGACCCTATCAGCTGTGCTATAAAACCCTATTTAAGACGTGCTGCAAACGTCTTAAAGGCGTGCCGGGAAAGTCCCTTGGCAGCGTCGTGGAAACAGTTTGACAATGGTGCGGCCAGCATGCGACCAGGGGAGAGCAAATGGATAAAGCGTTAGATAGAGAAACGATTGAAGACGACCGCACAGGAATGAGCATACCGACCCTCAGGCGGGCTCTTGAGGACAATCTCTACTACTTGCAAGGTAGATTTCCTGAAATCGCTAACAAATACGATTTCTATATGATGCTTGCCTACACTGTCAGAGATCGTCTCCTCCAGCGTTGGCTCAATTCGCAAGAAACCTATTTGAAGAAGGATGTGCGGGTTGTTTGCTATCTTTCAGCAGAATTTTTGATGGGACCCCACCTGGCTAACGCCATGGTCAACATGGGCATTGACGATCAAATGAGACAGGCTCTTGAAGAGTCTGGCTTAAACATGCAGGAGCTTGTCGAGCAAGAGGAAGAACCAGGGTTGGGCAACGGCGGTCTGGGTCGTCTTGCTGCTTGTTATCTTGATTCTCTGGCAACTCTTGAAATTCCGGCGATCGGATACGGAATTCGCTATGAATATGGCATTTTCGACCAGGAAATTCGTGACGGTTGGCAAGTTGAAATCACAGATAAATGGTTGCGCTACGGTAACCCTTGGGAAATTGCTCGCCCGCATTCCGCAGTTCAGGTTAAGTTCGGTGGTTACACTCGTGGATATACCGATTCGGAAGGGCGTTATCGCGTTGACTGGGTGCCAGAGCGCACCGTCAGTGGTGTGCCTTATGACACGCCAATCCCTGGATACAAAGTCAATACGGCAAACAATCTCAGATTGTGGAAAGCTGAAGCTCCAGAATCTTTGAATTTACAAGCATTCAACCAGGGTGATTATGCAGGCGCCGTTGCAGAGAAAATTGTCTCTGAAACAATTTCCAAAATTCTCTACCCTAACGATAACTCGCAGCAAGGAAAGCAATTGCGCCTTGAGCAGCAGTACTTCTTCGTATCTTGCTCGTTGCAAGACATGATTCGTTTGCACCTTCGCGAGAATGATAATCTCAAGAATTTCCACAAGAAATTTGCGGCACAACTCAACGATACTCACCCATCGATTGCAGTTGCAGAACTCATGCGCTTGCTTATCGACGAGCATGCGATGGACTGGGACGCAGCCTGGGACGTCACTACAAAAACTCTCGGATACACCAACCATACGCTTCTTCCTGAAGCACTGGAGCGTTGGCCTGTTTCGCTTCTGTCAGAACTTCTGCCGCGTAACATGGAAATCATTTACGAAATCAACAGACGTTTTCTGCGTGATATCGCAGCGAGATTTCCTGGCGATGTCGGCTTGATTCGTCGTGTTTCGATTATTGATGACACTGGTGAGAAATTCGTCAGAATGGCTAATTTGGCTTCGGTTGGAAGTCATTCCATCAATGGTGTTGCCGAGCTTCACACAGACCTCTTGCAGCGCTACACACTTTCGGATTTCTATCGCATCTGGCCTGAGAAATTCAATAATAAGACCAATGGTGTTACACCGCGCCGATGGATTGCACTTGCAAATCCTAAGTTGACCAAGCTAATTACTTCCAAAATCGACAATGGTTGGGTGAAGGCGTTAGATGAATTGAAAGGGCTCGAGAAATTTATCGACGACGCGAGCTTTAGAAAAGAATGGCGTGACGTGAAGTCGCACAATAAAAAACAGCTTGCCGACTGGATTTATAAGAGAATGCAGCTGAAAGTCGATCCTGATTCAATGTTTGATATTCAGGTGAAACGAATTCACGAATATAAGAGACAGCATTTGAGTGCACTACATATAGTGGCGCTCTACAATGCCCTCAAAGAAAATCCGAATATGAATATTCAGCCTCGCACATTTATGTTTGGTGGAAAAGCTGCGCCCGGGTATTACATGGCCAAGCTGATCATAAAATTGATCAATTCGATAGCCGAAGTCGTCAACAACGATCCACAAGTGAGCGACATCATCAAAGTGGCATTCCTGCCTGATTTCTGCGTATCCCTGGGACAACGGGTCTACCCTGCAGCCGACTTGAGCGAACAAGTTTCATTAGCCGGGAAAGAAGCTTCCGGTACGGGCAACATGAAGTTTGCACTCAACGGCGCGGTCACCATTGGTACTCTCGATGGTGCCAATATTGAAATCAGAGAATGTGCCGGAGCCGAGAATTTCTTCTTGTTCGGTATGGACGCCAACGAAGCTGCGGCACTCAAAGCCAGAGGATACAACTCCTATGACTACTACCAGAAGAATCCACAGCTGAAGGGCGTTATTGATGCTCTCTCGTCAGGACACTTCTCTCGCGGTGACAAGGAGCTGTTCAAACCACTGATTGATAATCTTCTACACGAAGATCAGTTTATGGTACTTGCTGATTTTGCATCCTATGTTGATTGCCAAATGACAGTTGGCACAGCGTTCAAAGATACTGAAGAGTGGACCCGCAAATCGATTTACAACGTCGCTCGCATGGGTAAATTCTCTTCAGACCGCTCTATCAGTGAATATTGCAAGGACATTTGGAATGTAAAACCAGTCAATATCGAACTAAAAGAATATTGCCATCTGGAAGCCGGACTGAAAGTGCTTAAAAAAGCACTGAATGTTGAGTCACCGGTTCTTTAATCACCCATCGACACACACATGAATTC
This sequence comes from Candidatus Melainabacteria bacterium, assembly GCA_014380105.1. Classification (GTDB taxonomy): domain Bacteria; phylum Cyanobacteriota; class Vampirovibrionia; order Obscuribacterales; family Obscuribacteraceae; genus QKMZ01. The sequence goes on along the minus strand of JACMKL010000384.1, from coordinate 1,552 downwards.
TTTCAGTAAAGCGTCTGCTACCAAACTCTTAAAAGAGAGCGCAGACGCTTTATTGTTAGCTCTTGCCAACGACAAGCACGCAGGGCAAAGCGATTGGCTAGTCAGCGTTCATCAATTTCCTCCCCAGCCTGCTGTCATGGAAGTGATGACACTGCATGTCTATCGTCCCGGTTGGTTCAATGATGACCGACAGGGCATTCACTTCGAGACTTTCATTGGCGAAAAGGAATGGAAGAGAAAACAAATTCAGATTGCCATGCATATTTTCCATTGTGAGGAAATTCCAGGCACAAAATTGAAGCGTCGAGCGGTAGCAGTGCCATTTGTCGACGCCATTTTTCCACTTGTCTCTACGTGGGAAGGCTACAAATTTCGAGCCGGGAAATATGGTGCTCATCCGTTTACTAAAATTCTTACTTTCGAGCTGGACGAGTTTCCCCAAAAGTTAAGCGCAGAACTCGAAAAGCTCTGCGCTCAGTTAGGACCTGTTATGGACAGTACCCTGGAAAGAGTTTTGTCCGATTAGTTGCGGTTGCCGCCTTTGCGACGTTTGACCATTTCGACTGCTTTCAAACGAGTCATTGCTTTGGACAAGGCCATTTCGGTGAGATAAAGATCGAGCTTGTCAGTCTTTTGTGTCTTCTCCGCTTCAAGCTTGTCTTTTGCTTGTTTGGCACGCGCTTCGTCAATTTCAGTGCCCAATTCAGCGACGTTGCTGACGATGGTGACATTGTTGTCTTGCACTTCCATTACGCCACCGAGGACAGTGACTGTTTCGTCTGCGCCTTCGCCGCCTTTATACTCAAGTACGTCGACTGCAAGGGCAGTGACTAGTGGTTCGTGATTCGGGAGAATGGTCAATTCACCGTCGAGAGCGCGAGCCGTTACTTGCTTCACGGGTGTTTCCAAAACGACGCGTTCTGGAGTAATGATTTTGAGGTTGAGCGTAGCGGTCATCTAGCCTGTTCTCCGTATTGTCTACCTGAATTTTCTACTTAGTTTTCTTGGCTCTCGAATGAGGTTTCTTTTTCACCGCCGCCGATGCGCCCGGGTCAGTCTTCTGCGTTTTGGCAGCTTTACTGATTTGCGAGGCTTTACTTGGATGATTGTCTGGTGAAGAAGCAGTCTCGTTTTTACCGGATGCTTTTCTTTTCTTATGAGGAATGATGCGATCGATGATGCCATAAGCAACTGCATCATTAGCCGTCAAATAATGGTCGCGTTCGATGTCTTTGCGAATACGGTCTTTTGTTTGACCGGTGCAACGACTCAATACTTCAATTTGCGCTTGACGGAAACGTTGTCCTTGAGCGGCTTGAATTTCTAGATTGGTGATGTCTCCATCTGCTTCCCACAATGTTTGGTGAAACATCAATGTGGAAAATTCGTATGCAACACGCTCACCGGTGCCCGCGGCTAAAATTTCGCAAGCACCGGAGAGTGCGTGACCGAGGCAAATTGTGTTTACCTTGGCGTCAATTTGAGACATCACAGCGATGATGGCGTCAGCGTTATAACCGTTGCCACCGGCTGAGTTGATGTACATGTTGAT
>JACMKL010000042.1 GCA_014380105.1 Candidatus Melainabacteria bacterium | reverse complement strand
TTTTTGAATTCAAGAATATTGAGCCCGGTGACTGGACTTTGACGTTTTCGCACAACGACATGTTGTCGCAAACAGAAAGCGTCAATGTCGCACAAAACGAAAGCAAAGCAGTCACCATTGCTCTGGAAGATCTTGAGCCTGTAGATGTGCTGCGAGTGACCGGCAAACGCACTCTGATTCATCCGGAGAAAATCGGCAGTTCGACCACAATTCCCAGACGAGTCCTTGAAGAATATCGCTCTGGAAATGACCTTCGGCAATTGATTGAAAGTACTCCTGGTGTCATTTCGGATACTTATGGCAACATCATTACTCGCGGCGAGCACAATGCTATCAACTATGAATTGGATGGAGTTGTGCTCCCAGAAGCGGCGGGCGTACTTCAACAATCTCAAATAGCGACACCGCGTTCTCTGCAATCCATGCAGGTCGATATTGGTGGCTACGAAGCGCACGATGGTGGCGGACCATTAGGTGCTGTGGTCAGAATGAAGTCCAGAAATATTGAAGCGAAACCCTCAACGACAGTTGGCGGACAGCTCGGTGGACCGATTGCAGGCAACATTTACTACAATTCCACCGGTGCTTTCAGCCAAGATCCGAAAAGTAAATTGCATCGTCTCAGATACGAATCATCTGGTCAATTTAATGGCTCTTCGTATCGCCTGGTGCCTTATACAAAAAAGTATTCTTATAACCAGGGAATGGACATCAACACATTGTCCAAGCTCGAATACAAGCCGAACGAACGGGATACTTATCGCTTAACTGCTGGACTCAATCAGAGTTGGATGCGCATTCCTCTGCCGCAATTATCTGCTGGTGTGGGAGTGCGTCAGAAGCAAACTGATATGCAGAATTACATCATTGCCGCTTTCAGGCGCACTGGTAGAAAATATTTCGATGAAGCTAACATCGCTCTGACCAATGCGTTTTACAGCGAGAATTTTTTCAGTCGCGGAACTGTTTTTGATCCATTGCCCGTAGTAAATGGAGAAGAGCCTGCAATCAATAGTGTGCAGCCCAATGCAAAGCGATTTAACTATGTTTTCTCAGCACAGGGCAATATCAAAAAACAGTTGAAGGCGCACCATTTAGAAACCGGTTTTTATTCTGAAATTCGCCCAGTCAGCACTAAATACGGTGCACTTTATAGAAATGCCAATTTATTGGCGAGTGCTGCAGCGTCAGGCGCGGCTCAAGAAGAAATCAATGCAGCTGTTGATGCTGGAGAGAATCCAGCTGGTATCAATCCTAATCCACTTCCATTTGGGGCGCTGATCAATCCATTTACGTTTCAACAAGGTGGTCCAAACATCACCGGAAATGTCACCAAATATAAGGGGTTTCGCTATATCCAAAGTGGCTGGTTGCAAGATACTTACAAGCCTACCGAAGGTTTTTGGAAACGTTTGACTCTGAACGCGGGTGTGCGTGCTGATGTATACCATGGTGTTTTTGGCGATACTATGAAACTGGCTCAGACCATGCTCACGGTCCCAGGCATTGAGCCTTTTGATCTTCAACCATTTAAGAAGCAGACGGTCACTGACGCTCAAGCAAGTGGTCGGTTTGGTGCTTCATTTGTTGTCACACCAAACACAGTGATTCGTGGTTCTTTCTCGAATATTTTTACGCCGCCACCAGTCGACATTTTTGTCACCGCTCCGCTTGTCGGTGAAGGCAGTATAAATGGTATTTACAATGGCACCATTCGACCGATGCGAGCAACACGCGGCAAGTTAGTGGACGTGAGTATGGAAAATCAAATCGGTCCACGCTTCGTCACACGTACAAATTTGTTCTACAAACAGCTGACCAATTTTGGTGATTCGGGAGTTATTCAAAACACTCCGCTCTATAACCGCCTCCAACTTTCCGGACAGGAAGCATATGGGATTGAGACCCGCCTCGACCTCAAGCCTTCCAGAGATGGATTTGGTTTTAACGGATTTGTGTCTAACACGATTCAAGTCGCCTATTTGCGTGGCTCGCGCGGTGTAACTGGCGGAATTTATGAAATTGAAGATGGACCTATCACCGAAAAATATCCGGACCATGACCGTCGTTACGCCATGACCGCAGGTTTCGGGTATCGGTCGCGTAAAGGCTGGTGGTTTCTGGGTGATGTACAAACGCTTTCTGGCTTGCCGAATCGTCTCGATCAGGATATCTTCGGACCGCAGCCGAAGAGGACACCCAGGATTACCCTCGTGGGTCTGAGTACCGGTTACAACACTCCCAAAAAACTACGAGTAAGCCCCTTCATTCCCTCTAGTTTTGATGTTCGTATCGATAATATGCTAAATGAGCGCAAACCAACAAACCTCGGAAGCCCCTTCCAGGGCACGCGTTTCCTCATTCCGTTCCGATTGTTAGCTGGCGCCTCCTGGCAGGTCTAGGGATCGGGTGATAGACTGGAAATAATGGAATTCATTTCCACATTGGTTGGGGACAGGACCATTACAAGTCAGGGTCATAGCGATAAACGCTCCAAACATGCGCAGGATGCTGCGGCGGACAAGCACGTCGCCGGTAAGCATTCAGGCGGAGACTGTTGCGGCGGCAACGCCAGCGTTCCCGCAGTCGTAAAGCTGGTTCCCGGAACTATTCAGAAGGTCGTTAAGGACGCAGAACAATCGCTTAAGGGCGGCTCTTGCTGTGGCGGCGACGATGGTCATTCGCATGGCCATTCGAAAGACGTCCCCGAGCGCAAACGCGTGGCAGGCGAGACAGCCGCATTTTCCAAAGTTGTCGGCGACGAAGTGGTCGTCAGTCCCGAAGAAGTTCATGCTCACATCGAAAAGCACGACAAGATCAAGCGAATTATGTCGCTCGATTCGCTTGGGATTTTTGCATCGACTCTGTGCTTGATCCATTGCATGGCGATGCCATTTATCATCGCGTTTTTGCCTTTTCTTGGTTTGCAATTTTTAGAAGGCGAATTTGCGCATCGCGTGATCGCAAGCTTCGTTTTCTTATTTGCGATTTTCGCGATCGGACCAGGCTATCGTCAACATCGTCGCAAAGACGTTCTTGTTTTCACCATTCTTGGACTGAGCATGGTCGCCGGTGCGTTGCTTATCGCCGGACCTTATTTCGGGGAACAGTACGAGCTGCCATTCATCACCTTGGGCAACTTGACTCTCGTGATTGTGCATCTGCGCAACCGTAAATTGTGCGCCTGCGCTCACTAAATTTTTGCTCTGACAATCTTTGTGGAGTTGATTTGACCTTTCGTCTTCTTGTTCTAATA
>JACMKL010000383.1 GCA_014380105.1 Candidatus Melainabacteria bacterium | reverse complement strand
GGCGATCCTGTTTACTTCCACTGCGATTTATCCAGACCAGGCGGCGGATTTTCGCAATACACAACAATTACAGCTAAAACATTGGCATGGTTGCCTGATGGTCTGAGCTACACGGAAGCCGCAGCGCTTCCCTGTGCCGGGTTCACAGCCTATCAAGCTTTACACCGCAAGCTGCGGGTCCAGAGTGGTAAAACCATCTTGATCATTGGCGGCGCTGGCGGAGTTGGCGGTTTTGCCGTTCAACTGGCAAAACTCGCTGGACTGAAAACAATCACTACTTGTTCTCAGCACAACACTAAATTTGTTCAAGACCTTGGAGCAAATCACGTCATCAACTATCAAACTGAAGATGTGGTTCAGAAAGTCAAGGATCTGACCAATCAACGCGGAGTCGACTATATCCTCGATACCGTTTCTGGAGACAGCGCTACAAATGCCTTGCAAATGCTGGCCTTTGGCGGTGCGATTGCCTGCGTGAACGGGATGCCGGACTTGTCTGGTCTCACTCCATTTGCAACAGCCATCTCTGTGCACGAGATTGCATTAGGCGCCGCCTACATCTCAGGCGACGAAGCAGCCCTCGAAGATTTGGCCAGAATTGGTATGGAATTCGGCGCTCTTGCCAGCAAGAAGCAAATTCGTCCGATGGTGGAAGAAATCGTCACATTCGAAGACATTCCGGAAGCACTAGTTCGTCTGTCGATGCGCCATGTTCGCGGCAAAATCGTTGCCAACATCCCACAAACAGCTTAGTTTGAGTGTGGCATAAGCCGTCGATTGGAAATTAGAACAAATTGAAAGCCCGGCGTTAACGCGCCGGGCTTGCCTCTCTTTTTGGCTAAATGCAGCTGGGTTGTGACGCAGGACCAACAGATCCTGCGTCACGGCCTATCGTGCTATCTGAGTTTTTCGATCTTTGAACGTGCGTCGTCCTTGACGCCTTCAGATTTCACATGTTCGGCGCCGTTGGCTTCGAGCAACTTGTGAATTTCATTGCCTTTATCAGGATCCATCGAATAGACACCCACTAGAATGCCGCCTTTCTCGAGTTCGCCTTTATAAAGCTCTGCTTCGTGCTCAGGCAGACCTATGCCGACCAATCCGCCGAGAATACCGCCGCCCAGGGCACCAGCTCCGAAACCGGCAAGCATCGACAACCATTGACCGACAGCAAACAGACCGATTCCAGGAGCTGCGACCATTCCTACCGATGTAAGTCCAAGAGCGATAGCGCCTAACACACCACCCACCGCTGCGCCTGTGGCTACGCCTTCTGGTGCTTTGGTGTGCTCGTCAACCATGAACTCCCGTCCACGGGTTGTTTCAGACATGAGCAAGCTAATGTCATCTTGTGCAAATCCGTGTCGAATCAAATCTTCGACAGCAAGCAAAGCGCTTGAGCGGCTTCTAAAAATCCCGGTAATCAACTTCGCCATTACAACCTCCGTTCCCCGGAGTGGTCCGGGCTTTTTTGTATTTTGGGTTCTTGCCCTGGAATGACGCAAACGATCGGCTTTGGTTTCCTGATTATGCTCAAGAATTACGTATATGACGGACCTATTACGTTGCAGCTGAACCTGTAATTCAGACTATCGGTTACATCGGCTCGGCTGGCTAAATCAAACTCGTCATTTGGATGGAATACTGAATTTGGCAGTCTTTCAAACGGCGTCGGACTCAAGTCAGATTTTCACAGAGAAAATCTGACTTGCTGCCAAATCCCCAAATTGCTGGCACTTCCAGCCGTTAGATAGGATTGCCCTGTTGATAACCTTGCCGGCCATTTATATGGCTACAGGGCTAGGATTGGCTTCAATTCAAGGTATTAATAAGGTCAGTGGGTTTGCGCGCGCTGTGCATTTGTCTCGCTATAGGCGACGACAGGGTGGGCGGTGGCGCCAGGTTTGTTAGGTAACCAGCGGAATGTCTTGAGGACCGATTGGCTAATTGAACTTGGCTTATCCAACCTTCCGTCAATCTTGAATGCGAATGACCGAGGGGCATCCTTACCAGATGATCCGATCACTACCCCTGAAAGATCTTCCACCGATCCGGCTACTCCACTGATGCTTAAAAATGGTGCGATTGCTCCCAGTGGGCCTCGTTTTGATATGCGGGGGACTCGTCCTGCAACTTCGACATGCAGCGTTTTTTCACGCAGGTGGACGGTTCCGCGCGCGCGCATCTTCAGTTCTTGCGCCTTATAGAAGACTTTATTGATTTCGAGTGCACCGTTTGCCACGCTGAAGTCACCGACAATTTTTTCGAAACGACCGGACTGGAAAGGTGCAATCGTGGAGATCAAGTTGTTCAAGTTGAAGTCGAGAATGCCCCCGTGCACCAGATTCAACGCGGAGATGCCTTTCTCTAGCGCAGCAAGACGTTGAATCCTGCCGTCTGTGATGAGAACGTTGCCTTTTCCTTCAACCGCGCTGATCATATCTTTGGCATTCAAATCGATTCGAAGATTTGCTTTCCCGTTAATGGTTCCAATCAGCTCGCCAGGCGCGTTGAGCAGTTCTCTGCTGATGATGTCAGCGTCTATTTTGTCGAGCATTACTTCGAGTTCACTGGGTTTGTCTAGATTGACCGAACCCTTTGCAACAATATTGCCTTTTGCAAAATCTGCAGTCATGGCATCAAGTTCAAACCACCGGCATCCGGGTGTAATACAGGTGCGCGCTCGTCCGACGACGTTTTCGAAAAGCAGCTTATTCAATGTAATTGTCTTGAGTTTTACGCCGGCGGGAATTTCTGCGGTCTCGGTGCCGCCGGTGGCTACCCAGTCAGTAGCCCAGATTCGACCAGTAGCGTGTTCGATGTTTAACTTCGGAACAGTGACGTCGTTGAGGACAATGTGTCCTCTAACCGACGGTGCCTTCAGCGGACCACGCACGTGTACGTGTCCCAAGAACTTGCCCGAAGCGCCTTCTGCTTGTAGAGCGTGTTCGTTCAAGGCAATCATTGTCAAAACATCGCCAACAGGAAGTTCTTTAGGCACGTCGATATTGAAGTCGATTGTTGGATTTGTTTCGGACGGGTTGTATACTCCGCTCAGAGTGACAGATTTGTCCGCCACCCTCAATTCTGTTTCTTCAACTTTGATTTGTTCCGGTGTGATTGCAATGGAGCCGTGAAGGTCGAGCTGCTGTCCCTCAGGTTTTCGCCATTCACCTCCCAGAGGATTGCGAATGTGCAGAACGGCCTGCGGCGACAAAAATGCGGCAAATTTTAAATGCTTTTGCTGCGCGTTGCCTGTGAGATCGGCGTGAAGCGCTATTGGCTGGTCCGATTTCACATGCGTGTTCGGTTTATAGTGGATTGCCACTTTGCTCAAAATGTCATCAATATCAATTTGTGCGCGTATGCTTAGCTTCCAGGCTTGATTCGCCACATCGTTGAAGTTGAGC
>JACMKL010000382.1 GCA_014380105.1 Candidatus Melainabacteria bacterium | reverse complement strand
TGCTTAGAAATTGAGTCTGTGTAGTCCAGAGCCTGAGGGTCTGAGCGCTTTTCATTGCTCTTCTCAGTAAGCGCAACAATCATACGACGCACTTCTTCGGTATCAGGCGAAGTTGGATTTGCGTTTGCATATCTCTTCAACCATGTCACTGCTTCAGGCAATTGACCACTGGTTTGGTAGCATTCTGCCATATTGAGGACAGCAGCAGAGTGTTTTGGATTTAGTTTCAGAAGGGCTTCGTAAGCCGAGATCGCCCCTTTTGTGTCACCAAGTTCACTGCGTGCACGAGCGAGAGAGAATAAAACCAGTTGTGATGTTGGTGCTATCTGTAGTGCGCGCTCAAGAGTTTGTTTCGCATCAAAATTGCGTTTTTCTTTCATTTGCGCTTTGGCATGTGCGCATAGTAATTCTGCTTCGACTTCTTTTGCTTGCGGCACTTTAGGATTTTCGCGCAGATATTTGTGAAACCATGGTATCGCCTGCAGTTCCATACCTGCATCCATGCAGGCGTAGGCCGCGTTGAGCGTGGCTTCAGGGAAAGGGTTTCTTAAGCGAACGGCCTGTTGATACGATTCGATTGCCCGTGTGAATTCGCGCGCGCGCAGGTAAGCGTTTCCCAACTCATAATGTAATTCTGCCGACTGTGGTTTTTGCGCAATTGATTGATTCAAGTATTCGATGGCGTCTTGTAGTTTGCCTGAATTCAAGAATTGCTGACCGTGTTTGGCCACTCTAAAATCTTCTTCGCTTCGATAGCCAATGGCGTAGGCGGGCGCGACATTTTGAATTTGTGTGACAAACAAAAAAATTGCCAGAGCGAAGATGCTTTTGGCAAAATCGTTCAGGGGCGGATATTTCGTGGAATGTTTAACTGAAAGGCCCATAGGTCTTGTTTATTTACCCGACTGGGCAGCCTTATAATCCGCCGAAAGGCTAATGGGTTCAGAAATTCGGTAAAATAATCAGTTTGAGGGAAATTTGCTCGGTTGGCTTCTCACTTTTGCACTCCTGGCTGGTTGGCGTGATGCTGACCTCAGTGCCCGTGCGGATTTGAAAGCTGGACGTTTGACTGAAGCCGAAAACACCTGGCGCGAAGCAGTTGCCCGCGCTGAGACGGATAAAGAACTCGATCCTGGCGTGGTTGATTGTCTGATTGGTCTGGCGCAGGTCAATGATAAAAGAGGCAATTTCGATGAATCAGAGCGTTTGTATGAGCTTGCTATGCGCACCGTAGAAGGGACAAGTGGTGGAGACAGCGCCGCGTTTGCGGACCGGTTGCCGAATCTTGCTCTACTCTATAGACGACACTCCAAAAGTCAGATGTCCGAAGTTTTACTGATTCGACTTGTGAAAATCAGAGAGAAAACGGCAGGACGCGAGTCTAAGTTAGTCGCTCAGGCGCTAGAAACATACGCTCAGTTTCTCACTAACGAATCTCGCGGCACTGAAGCTGTAAAACTGCGTGAGCGTGCTCACGCAATTGAGCAGACCTTGCAATTGGAAAAGGAGGAGAGTCGTTGAAAAATCAGCAGCGAGAGCATCAAAAGGTTCATCAAAAAGATCATCAGAGTGATCAGGAAGTCGCTCAGTTGTGGAATAAGAATGCGACTGCCTGGACAACGATGGCGCGCGGAGGTTTTGATATTTTTCGAAACCATCTCAATACGCCTGCCTTCATGGACATGTTGCCTGATATTAGTGGCATGAAAGGGCTTGATATAGGCTGCGGTGAAGGATACAACACGCGTCTTGTAGCCGGTCGTGGTGCACGCATGACTGGCATCGACCTTTCAGAAACTTTTATTGAATTTGCAAGGGACTTACAATCTACTTCTGGTGCACCAATCGACTATCTTCAGGCATCTGCCACCGCCCTGCCTTTTGCTGATCACGATTTTGATTTTGCGATCGCAACTATGTCGATGATGGATATTCCGAACACCGACCTTGCCATTAGAGAGGCCTATCGCGTCGTTCGTCCTGGCGGTTTCTTCCAATTCTCCATTTGCCATCCTTGCTTTCAAACTTTGAAATATGAGTGGAAGGCAGATGCTCAAGGAAACATTGATGGGCTGGTTTGCGGTGATTATTTTCAGAATGGAGCAGAAAAGATTCTCGAGTGGACATTTAGTTCGGCGCCGGATGAAGTCAAAAATCAGTTCGAGCAATTTGTCATACCTACGTATTTCAAAACACTGAGCGATTGGGTAAACACATTGATTGCGACCGGGTTTGTAATCGAGCGCCTTACTGAGCCCAGACCGGATGCGGAGACGATGGAGAAATATCCGGATCTAAAACGGGCGGCAATCGTTGCTCTTTTTCTGCACATTCTTTGTCGTAAGCCGCTCTGAAGTGCGGAATCTGCTATCTTTGGTCTGTTTATTATCAAATATTGTCAGTAGTTCGATCAGCTGAGGGCATGTGTCAAAGCGTCCTGTACCTATTCTAATCGGTGACTTGTTGGTCAAGTCTGAGCTTATCTCACTTGGTCAGCTGGCAGACGCATTGCCGATTTCGCAAAAGACCGGTTTGCCTGTCGGTCGCGTGCTAGTGTCGTCCGGTTTTATTACTGAAGACTGTCTGCATTCGGCGCTGATGGCCCAGTCACTAATTAGAGACAAGCTGCTCAATATCGAATACGCAATTCTGGCTTTGAAAGTTACAGGCGAGAAAGAAATCAATCTGGATGACGCGCTGCGCGAAGTGGGCTGGCGGACTGAATATTTCGAGTTTACAAATAAACTCGGAAATCTACTCCTCGAAGCCGAGCTTGTCAGTAACGAGCAACTCGAAGATGCGCTTCAGACTTGCTTTAACACCGGGCTGCCATTGGGTCGAATTCTGGTTTTGAAAGGCGTCCTGAATGACAGCATTGCTTATGCGGCACTGTCCGCGCAGCAGTTGATTCGGCAAGGCAAAATAACCCGCCAACAGGCCATGGAAGCGCTCTATTCGGCGGCACAGCAGAAAACTACCCTCGAAGAATCACTCGCCTCGCACGGGCACTATCATGTCGAGCAGAATAATGCCATTCGTTTAGGTGAGTTGTTGGTATTGGCTGAAATGGTCAGTGAAATTGATTTGCTTACGGCAGTTGAGAAAGGAATTGTTGATGAACACCCGATTGGGCAAGTTCTAACGCAAGCAAAATTGATTTCTTATTCGACTCTTGTTGATGCGTTAAAGGTCCAGGAGCTAGTCTGTGCGCGCGTTTTAAATCCGATTGAAGCGGCTGAAGTTTTAAAACTAACAAAATCGCGTGGCATCACGATTCCACATGCTGTCACCGAAGTGACTAAGCGTGCGCAGACTGACAAAGGTCGCGGGCTATCGATGCTTGAACTTTTGAAAATGGTGCGCTTGATTCCGGACGACGATATGGCAGCGGTGCTTCAACAGAGCACTCGCACAGGCACTCCGGTTGAAAACATTTTGCTGACCAGCGGACTGATAGATTCGTCGACTCTGCAGGTCGCTCTTCGTTGCCACCAACTAATGAGTGATGGCTACCTGACTCACGAACAGGCAATCTTTGCTTTGCACCACTATGTATGGAGCAAAGAAGATTTCCAGGTGATTATGCAAAAACTCGGCTGGGTGACACCGCAACGCTAGCTTATTCGGCGACTCTGACTGTGTCTCCGCCCTGCATTGAAGCGACTGTGCAAGCCTGCACGGCGCGTTTCATGAGATCTTCTGGTGAAGGCGAGTGCTGAGGGAAATTGGAGATGCCGACGCTTACGGTAACGCTCCAGTTTTGACCCATTTCGGAGATGCGTTCAAAGCCGATTTTGCCTCTCAATCTTTCAGCCAGAATTGTGGCGCCCTTCAAGTCTGTTTCTGGCAAAACGATCGCAAAGTGTTGTGAGTCGTAGCGGGCAGGGATATCGACGTCTCTAATCATTTTCATGATGTAGTTAGAGAGACCCTTCAAAATCGAGTCTGACACCAATTTGCCATGAGCAGCTTCGATTTGATCGAGTTGGTCGACTTTCAGAACGACCAGCGACTCATGGTGCTTATAGCGACGCGAGCGCTTCAATTCGTCTTTAAAGATTCTGACGATCGAGTCATGGTTATAGAGTTCTGTGAGACTGTCCAGGAGGGTGAGCTTCTGGAGATCTTGTGGGCTCTGGCTGGAAATCACACCATGTGTACCGGCTAAAAGTGAACTCTGTTCAAGTTCTCTCACTCGAGCCATAGGGTCGAGGCGAGCCTTCTTCTTGATCTCACCGGTGGTGCGCAGTTGGTCGAGCTTCTGTCTGAACAAGCTCTCTCTGCCGTACAACGCTTCGTCATTTCCGCCTGGTGCCATCTTAATTTGCTCCAAAACACTCTTTAGATCTACATAAATATGGCTGATTATACTCCAATCGCTGCGTTGACTATGCGAATAATGCGCGCAGGCAAAGACGATTTGCCCCGAATCTTTCAATGATAAAGGCTGGAAAAGGTTGATTGTCAAGCGGTTGCGGATGTGAAATAAGTGCTCGTATGTCGAATAAATATATTTTGTGAATTGTCGCAAATGTTATTTCTTCTTTTGCAGGCCCAATCCCTGGAACCTTAGCGAGGCTTTGGTTGTCATCAGATATAGAAATCCGTTGTTCTTGCATGTAGCTCTTGATAAACTATTTCCTACCGGATTTTCCGGACAGGATCGGCTGCTGTCAAGTATTGTATGAGCGCCGGGATAGGGAAACCATATCGCCATTACGGCACTAGAAAGATACTCTTGAACAGGTCCAGTACGCAGATGATTTTTAAAAACCGCAAACAAAATGCCCTGAATAACATCTTGGCAATGGCGCTGATCGCCACTTCCGTTGCTTCTATTCAGCCATTGGGTGCAGCGAACGCTGATGTCGCCCTGACTGCCACTGAGAAGTTGGAGAAAGGTCAGGTAATCACTGGCATTCGGAATGTCGGCGCTACTAAATATGTAACTGGCACCATCCTGATTGACCATCCACCAGAACATGTCTGGCCGGTCATGACGAATCCTTTTGAATTTAAAGGCAAGATTTCCCCTCGCATGAAGACCGTTGAAGTCATGCTCGATAAAAATGACGAATCAATTTTGAAAGTTACTCTGGATATGGGTTTCTTGATGCCGAACTTCTGCTACACAGTAGATTCGAAGTATCAGCATAACGAGCGCGTTGAATTCAAACGCGTAGGTGGCACATTGAAAGACTTCAGTGGCTCATGGGAAATGAAACCTGCCGACAATGGCACAAAGACCGAATTGACTTACGCGATGTTCGTCGATCCTGGCTTCTTCGTCCCTCAATGGATCATGCGCGAAGGCATGAAGAACGAACTCCCATCTACTCTGACCGGGCTTCGCAAACGCATCGATAATGTCTACGATCATCAACAAGCACTTGAAGAGAAATCAATTCTCGCTTCCCGCTGCCAAATTGCCGGTAAACACAGCACTGTGAGCGGTGGCACTACAGTCTGGCAATAGTCGGGCTTTATTGCGGACTTGTCTTAGCTGGCGCTGCCGGAGGCGCCTGCATCGTTGTGCCTGAAAGTGTAGAGACTAGAGCACCGATGGAAGTGCGCACGTCGCCTACTCCGGGTGCGTGACCGTTGACCATGATGGTGACAAGAAGTGTCTGCCCGCCTGAGTTTCTCAAGACACCGGTAATAGTTCTGACACTATCCATGGCGCCCGTTTTGAATTTCCACGTCCCACTTTTGCCACCATTTTTGACTTCTCCACCTTTGAGGAGACTTACATAGCCGCCGTCTCCAAATTTGGACAGCATGTGGCGCAGGACTGTATTTAGAGCATGAGGAGTGACGCAGTCTTTTCGTGACAGACCGCATCCGTCTTTCAAAACCACTTCCTGAATCGGAACACCAATAGATGCCAGCCACCCCTTCATGCGACTGACTCCTCTTTCTTCAAGCGTCGGATGAGCGCTGCCTTTGTCTGAATCGAGCGCGCCTACGCTGCGCAATAATTGCTGTGCATAAAGGTTATCGCTTTCGTGCAGGCAGGTCTGAACGATTTTGCTGAGCGCGTCTGATTTGTGCTCGGCGAGAATAGTCATGGCTCCTGCCTCACCGCCTACGGTGGCGGCTGCGTTTTTACTATCTGCGTCATCACGCTTATGGCTAATATGTAGACCGGCATTTTTAGCTGCTGAGTTTACAAGCGCCATATTGAAAGCAGTTGGGTTGCCCACTACAAGCGGACCTTTGCCGTTGGCGGCAGGATAACCTCGGTAAGCTCGCACGACATTAGTGCGGTCGTCATAAGTCATCCAACCTGGATATAAATCCTGTCGCATGATGCTGCGTGACTGTGAACTCAATTCCTGAGTACTGTCCATCTCGACAAGTTTGCCGTTGTTGGGGAGTAATCCGCCACCATAAATATTTTTGTCGATTACCAAATCTGAAGATACAGGCATCCATTCTTGCCCCCAGTCTTCATTTAGGAAACCCGGGACAAAATGATCGCCGCCGCGCGGCACTTGCGCTAATTTTAGTGAGCCGTCAACTTGTTTTACGCCTTTGCGAACGAGCTCGGCGAAAAGATTCGACATCTGTGAGTAAGAAAGTGTCGGGTCCTGAGAAGGCATGAGATAGAGGTCGCCTTTCAACTTGCCGTCTTTAATCGGGGCACTGCTGGCGATGGCAGTCGTGTAGCGATAATTGCCGCCTAATAATTCAAAAGCGCATGATGTTGCAAAAACTTTCGCCGTAGAAGCAGGTGTGAAGCGACGCTCGCCATTTTCTGAACAAAGGACGTTTCCAGTCTTGAAGTCCATCACTTCGACTGCAACTTGTGAATTGCGCAGTTCATGACGTTTCAGCCAGTTGTTGACGGCGTTTGTAATAGGTAAGTCTTTAACATTTTTAGATGCCGAACTCTGGGTGGTGGTGGTAGTTGTGCGCGTCGTTCTGACGCGTGTGGTGCGCGCTTCGACATCCAGATTAGTGGTTGCAAAAATGGCGAGCAAGCTCAGTGCGAAATGGAAATTTGCTTTCATTAGCGTGTCCAACCATCTTTCTTCAGGAGAGTCATAATTTTTTGCGGAATTTTGACCGGCTTCATCGTTGATTTGGCGACAAAAATCCCTGTGTGTTCCGCATAGGTAGCCAATTCGCTACCGACGCGAATTTCACCCTTAAACTTGACGCGCACACCTTGAATCGAATCAATCCACATGTGACCTGTCGGTTTGTCGAATAAATTGACTGCTCGTTTGTATTCAACATAATGCGCGGAGATGATCGGGAGAAAACCGTCGTCCATCAATTCTTCAAGCGGATAGTATTTATCGAAAATTTGCAGACGTAGCGCTTCAAACCAGCGCAAATAAACAATATTGGATACATGTCCGGCAAAATCTATATCGTATGTGCCTACAAATATATCCGAGCCTACTTCCAGGAGCCTTCCGTTCGTAGCTATAGTTTCCATCTCATCTCCTGGCATCATCCACAGCGCTCGTTAGAGAATCAGTATTTTAGCCAATCTCGAATGTTTCTGCACCAAGATAAACCTGATTGCAAAAAACAAAGCAGGCTCCCTTTCAAAGAGAGCCTGCAGAGAATGTGCACCGGATCAGGTGTGCGTGTGAAAATGACTCTTAGAAAGCTGAATGCTCAGCTTTTGACAAGCGCTTCAATTGTGGCAGTGCGGGACAGTGTTTTTGCTGCCTGGGTCAATTCCACGATGCGCGTTTTGATTTCTTCATCATGAATATCCGGCCCGGTGAATGATGAACCCTCGGCGTAAACAAAGCGAGGAATAATCAGGCAGCGGAAGTCGAGCATGAGGCTGTTAGCGACATTCATGACAGACATGTAACTGGCTCGACCGCCAGCAGCGCAGAGAAATCCGACAACTTTATCTGTCCAGGCTCTGCCGGTCAATTCAATCAAGTTTTTTCCGGCAGCAGTAATGTAATAGTTGTAGATTGGCGCCGCCATCAAAATGCATTTTGCCTCTTTGATTTTTTTGGCAACTTCTTGCACGTTTTTGTCACCGTAGCAGGCGTTGCCATCGCAGAGCGGCAGCGGATATTCCTGCAAATCTAAAAAGCCTACATTTTCGGTTTTCTTGAGTTCTTCATATGCCGCTTTGGCGAGTTTTCTGCTATTACTTCCTGGATTTAGACTGGTGCTAATCACCAGATAGTCGAATGCCATTTTTCCTCCTCGCGCCCATCGGTCGGTCGCGCTATCTCTGTGAAATTCTCTTCAAATAGTGACTATGCAGCGCTTACTGCTGAGCCTGATGTATTCTCGCTTGTGCCTGCCTGTTCGCCACTCTTTTCTTGAACTGTCTTGAGAGCGTTAATGTACCGGTTTGCGTGAAAACGTTCGACCATTCCCAAAGCTTTAAAACGTTTTGCGGCTTTGATAAAAATGTCTGCGTGTTCTTGCGACTCTTTACCTTGCTCTTGAAACTCAGCCACCGCAGCCTTGTCGCCTTCTTCATTGGCGACACGCTCGAACTCTGGATACATGTGATTTGTCTCGTAGAGTTCGCCTTCAATTGCTAATTCGAGAATTTTTTCGACAGTCAATTGATTGGATGGATACATTAGTTCAAGGTGCGCAAATGCGTGACCTGTCTCCTGATGTGCTGTTTCTTCAAATAATGCCGCTACTTCTTCGTTGCCTAATTTGCGAGCGACTTTGGCAAAATACAGATATTTGCGGTTTGCCATTGATTCTCCGCCAAATGCGGCCTGGAGATTTTTTTGAGTTTCGGATGAATGTTCGTTTTGCATGATGTGCCTCCTAGAGTTAATCCATAATTAGAGTTTGTCTAAAGGCTGAGTAAAAAATTTTGAGTTGGGCTCTATTCTTTTACTTCGCCAAAAATAGTGACGTGAAACTTGTGAACCTTAAACTTGTCGCCAAGCTCCAGGTTGATTTGTTTGATCGTTTCAGCCGGAATATCAAAGACCTTACCGCTTTCAATGTCCACAAAATGATGGTGGTCGGACATATTAGCGTCATAGCGCACCCGACCGGCTTCTGTGGTCATTTCCTGAATTACACCTGCTGTCACAAGGGCATTCAGAGTGTTGTACACGGTTGCTCTCGATAGAGCGACCGGCAGTTTGTCTTTGACAGCCTGAAACACCTCGTCAGCGGTCGGATGGCAGTGAGTTTCGAGCAAATAATCGGCAATTACCGCGCGCTGGGGCGTCGGCTTGACTCCGTGGGTACTCAATAGCTCTTCAATGTTGTGCTTCATAGCCTGCCATCACTTCGGATTGATTCCGTCTGTATTTAGACTAATTCTAACCGTGGACTTTGTCAACCCCCTCTGGGGAGTTTCCAATAACCTATTGTATGATTTCCGGAAACCTTTCGGAGGATTTGAGGTAAAAAATGAGTCTTGAAGTGATTAAACAGGCGATTGCAGACGAAAAAATGCGCTGCCCAAAGTGCAAAGGCGCGGTGAAGCAATTCGACAAGTATGTCGAAACCTGTGCGTCAGTTTGGGACGGTGCAGGCGATTCCGGTCTTGAAACGCAGGGTGCAAAAGTCACACTTATATGTGGAAACGACACCTGCGATTGGCGCGAGCGCACAG
>JACMKL010000381.1 GCA_014380105.1 Candidatus Melainabacteria bacterium | reverse complement strand
TTAAAATTGAGTTTAAAAGACTTACAGGAGTCTCTTCGAGGTTTGTCATGTCAAAAACCAAAGCCACTTTAATTCTTGGAACGCTCGTAGTGACCGCTTTTGGTACGCTTGTTCCGCGAGCGACCATCGCCGCACCTGCCGCCAAGCCTGATGCCGAAGCTGCACTTACCAAACTTAAGGAAGGCAATACGCGCTACGTCGGTGGAAAATCCACAGTTCTGCGCATAGATCCGGCTCGCCGCGAACTAACTGCAACCAGCGGACAACATCCTGTCGCCACCATCTTGGGATGTGCTGATGCACGCGTCCCGCCAGAGATAGTCTTCGATCAGAAATTCGCCAATTTGTTTGTCATTCGCGTAGCTGGCAATGTGACGGGAATTTCAGAAGTTGCTTCGGCTGAATTTGGCGTGCACTATCTAGGCACACCACTGGTGGTGGTACTCGGTCACTCTTCGTGTGGTGCAGTCAAAGCTGCTGTCGATAAAACACCTCTCGAAGGTAAACTTCCAAAATTGATAGAAATGATTACTCCAGCCGTGGAAAACGCGCACGCAGCCAATCCTAAATTGACCGGAGCTGCTTTTACTGAAGCTGCTGTAGAAGAAAATGTGCGCTACCAGATGAGTACATTGCTCAAGCAAAGTGACTTGATTAGAAAAGCTAATTCCGCAGGCAAGATCAAAGTAGTCGGCGCAATTCGCGACATAATGACCGGGAAAATTCGCTGGTTGTAATGGATGCACTGACCGCCTATGGGCTCGTTTCAGTCTTATTGATGCTGCTTTTTTATGCGTTAGAAGAGCGGCATGCTAACTTTGTTTTTCTTTTCGCTATTTCATGCGTGATGGCTTCGGTCTATGGCTTCATGCAAGGCGCCTGGCCATTCGGCATGGTCGAAGCAATCTGGTCTTTAGTTGCAGTTCGCCGGTGGTGGATGCGCAAAAATCGCAGATCACAAAATACTTAACTTAGCGTCACGCAACGATCGTGACTTCACGGCGAATTCATTTTGAACGCGCTCCAGTTCACTGAGATCTCCAACGTCTGACCAACGCTCGTTGATCACGTATGCGCCAACTTTTTCTTTGTTAGAAATAAGCTGTTCGAATAATTGAGGCATGTCGTATGGTTTGCCAGTTGGAATTATTTCTATTGCTTCGTGACTGACCACATAAATTCCGGCGTTAGCGAAAGCGCTAAGTAGCGGTTTTTCTCGCACGCTTGACAAAAATGAACCCTCTAACTCAACAATGCCGTAAGGTGCAGTAATTTCAAATGGAACTGCGCACATAGTAGCGACAGCTTTGCACTGCATATGGTGCTCAAGAATTTTGGGAAAGTTGGCTTCCGTGACCAGGTCACCATTCATAACCAGCACTGGCTTGTCAATTTTGTCGCGCAGTAATGCGAGTGCTCCGGCTGTCCCCATGCGGGTTTCTTCACGCAAATATTCGATTGCAATTCCCCAGCGACTACCATCACCAAAATAATTTTCAATTACTTCCGCTTTGTAGTAGACAGCAAAGCAGACGCGTTCAAAGCCAACAGCGATAAGGTTTTGAAGGAGTCTTTCAACTATCGGAATGCCACCGACTTCCAGCATAGGTTTCGGGCAGTTATTGGTGAGAGGTCGAAGGCGCGCGCCTTCACCACCTACCATTAAAACTACATCGAGGGATGTGGAAAATTCACTAGTCAATTTTTAGTCTCTTTAGATGTTATAAGCCTTGGCTTTGTAGCCTTTCAGATTTGATTTATCTACAAACCAATTAACTGTTTCCGTGATTCCACGTTTAAATCCCTCGCGTCCTCCATATTCAGGCTCCCAGTCAAGTAATCTTTTTGCTTTTGAATTATCAGCCCATAGGCGGTCGACTTCGCTGCCTTTCGGTCTCAAACGCGTGGTGTCTTGCTCGATAGTAATTTTCTTGTCCATTACCTCGGCAATCAAGGCGACTGTATCGCCTATCGAAATTTCGTAATTGCTTCCGATATTAATTACTTCACCGTTGGAATGCTCCGACTCTGCAGCTGCAATAAAGCCTTTTGCTGTGTCGGTCACATAGTTGAAATCACGGGTGGGATGGAGTGCCCCTAATTTGATTGTTTCCAGACCAGCTGCAATTTGTACGATGGTTGCCGGAATAATGGCACGAGCCGATTGGCGTGGTCCGTACGTATTGAACGGTCTAACGACGGTAACAGGGGTCGCAAACGAGTTATAGAAGGAAAGCGCCAGTTGGTCAGCACCGATTTTTGAAGCTGAGTAGGGCGATTGCCCTTGCAGTGGATGCTCTTCAGTAATTGGAACAAATTTGGCAGTACCATAAACTTCGCTGGTAGAGGTTTGAATTACCTTTTGAAGACCCAGCTCGCGTGCGGCTTGCAGAATATTGAGCGTGCCTGTGATGTTTGTTTCAATGTACGAGCCTGGTGACTGATACGAATATGGAATAGCAATTAAAGCCGCCAGGTGGAAAACGATGTCGCAACCTTTCATTGCTTGCATTACGCAATATGAATCGCGGATGTCTCCGACATTTACATCTAACGAGTTCATGATCTCAGCACTCGCGTTCTCTAGATTCCCGAGAGAATTCAGCGAGTTGTACATGACGAAAGCACGCACGTCATAGCCTGCGCGGATAAGCATCTCGGTTAGGTGCGAGCCGATAAAACCATCTGCTCCAGTGACTAGTACTTTTTTATTTGTCATTTTTCTCTACCTGAGTAGTTTTTCACGGCAGAGTGGAGCCGCAGTCCGGCACAGAATATCAAACGGGATACTGTCAGGGGTTAGAGAAAACTTCTTTCTTTGCAGTTTTATGATTGTGAGCTGGCGGTAATCTGGCGCAAGTCTGGTGTTGTTGATTATGCTGAAATCCTCCGCCTGGGTATAACCAAAGATGACAATTAGAGGATATTTCAATGCCTATCGAAACTGTTCTACCTTTAATCATCTTAACGGCAATTGTAGGTGTTCTCTTCTTGCGGAAGAGGGGCGATGTGCCTGCTGATGAAGGCACTCCGCTTACTCTGGCTGAGTCCATCCGC
>JACMKL010000380.1 GCA_014380105.1 Candidatus Melainabacteria bacterium | reverse complement strand
AGTAAGACTCCTATTTTTATGAATGCAGTGCTCGCAACTCATCCATGTCCAGAGGTGATTGCTTTTGTAAGAAAGCAGTGCATGGTTGGGACTCAAGATTGGATTTTAGTGAAATTACTGAAATTGGAGCATGACGACGAAGTTTTTATGCTAGCCAAAACGCGCGCCATCAGCTTGGCTGAGCGAGAAAATGCTGGACAGCTTTGGCCTGTCGTTCTGCAACTTGGTCCTGAAGACCAAGATAGCAAAGTTTCAGCAAAACAATGGTTGAGGAAAAATCAGTCACATTCCAATGCCAAGGAAATTAAGCGATTACTCAATCGGCACTGAGTCATATCAAAAAGCAAAGCAATGAACTGTTAAATTCATCGCTCGCAGTTCTGAAATTACTGATTAGTCCTAGCCTGGATCACCGAGTGGATCTTCACTGGCGGGGCGCACTTTGCGTCCACCAAATGCTGGATCGCCTAGTGGATCTTCACTAGCTGGGCGAACATTGCCGCGTTCGTTATCGGCAGGGTCGCCGTACGGGTCTTGGCTTGCTGGGTTGACCGAGCGGTCGTTGCCATCGCGCTGCCCGAATTTGTTGAACATCTCTTCGATGCCGCCAACTAAACCACCTGGATCGTTGCCGGGCTTGTGTGGTGTATTCGGGTCATCATAAATTGCTCGTTTGATATCTTCTAAAAGCGAAAGTAAGCTCATAAAACCTCCAGCGAAATCAAATTGATTTCTATTGTTGAATAGTTGGGGTGCGTGATTACTGGTCGGTACCAATTCCCGCTAGACTGCGACCGCTGCTGCGACCGTCAAATCCTTCGAATTCCGAGTAGGCTTGTGCTTCATCAGCTGGCACAGCAATGCCTTCCTTCGGAGCTGTTACCCAATGCACTCTGCCGCCGGCTTCGCGATAATAGACGCGACCATTCTTCGACAAGTAGTACTGTGGCTCAGTTGTGTTGCCTTTGGCGCGTTCTGTCTGGTTTTTCTTATACATGTAATAGACTGCAGCCGCTCCAGCGAGCAACGCGATTTTCTTGCCGGTTGACATGCCTTTCTTTTCAGCTGGTGCTGAAGCAGTCTGTCTTCCGCCGCTGCCTGCTGATTCGTCAATAGAAGGAAGATTGCTGGTATTAGGCGTGCTGGAACCCCCGCCGCAAGCCATCAGCCCTTGAGAAACCACCATCATTGATACTAATGCTAGCCTCTGTCCGCGGTTGCGCAGTTGAAATTGGTTCATACGTCCTCCTAAGTAAATTCGCCGTCCAAGGTGGGACGCAGGAGGTGCAAGCAAGTTGCAACTTATTTCGTTAATTTATCAAAGGCTTCAAATTTGGCTTGTCAATCGCGTGCTGCTGCTTTTATTTGTGACGTTTATGCGTTCTGGCTGGCAGTGGTGGGTCAATGCTGCCGCTAGCTCTCCACGCGGCTTCTCGTTGCTCAATCAATTGTCTTGTCGTAGACGTATTCTCTACAAGTCTTCCATCCAGACCACGTACGAATTTCGAGTGCCCTTGCTCATCTTGTCCCATTTTTTTATCGATAGAGGCTTGGTCGAACTTCTTTATCGTTTCGTAGAGTTTTGGCGAGTCCGTGGCGAGATATTGGCGACCACCGCGAATGTCTGCGCGTTCGCCCATCCGATACATGGATAGCGCTTCTGCGTGCATCTCCATCGCATTATCAAAATAAGTAGTAATTGGTTTGACTAGTGCTCTTTCACGCATCTGGAGCTGGTCTAGGGTGCGCTTTCCATCCTTAGGCAGAGAGCCGCTGTCGAAGCGGAATGTCCCATCTTCTTCGTTGTGACTCCAGAGACCGCCGGTTTTGTCTTTGAACAATGGCTGTTCTTTGCCAGCAACCCAGCCCATCTCTTTAGCAAGTTCATTGGATTTATTTTTGGCGAATGGTCCGACAAATTCTAACGATTTATATTTCATGTATTGCTCATGGTGCCCAAGCTCATGATAGAGCGTGCCTTCAAGACCCATGATGCCTTTGGTTTCTACGCGCGAAAGTGGCAAAATTACCATGTCTCCATTGGCGGAGCGCGAGATCCCGCGTTTGCTGCAGCAGTCTCCTGCGCAAGCGTTCTCTGGCGTTGGTTTGCCTTTGCCATCATTTTCATATTTTGCAAGCATAGGAGTGGCATTTTCGTCTGGACGTATAAACCAGACTTTGACACCACGATAATTTTCGTGGCTGGTATTTGTCATAACATCTTTCAGTGTTTCGAGTTCTTGGACGGTCGGAACACCGTTGATCTGTTTTTCTTCCGGCTGTTTCTCACCTGGGCGCATCGGTCCATCGGATGTCTGTTCATCAGGCATGACGTTCTTTTTCCGCTCT
>JACMKL010000379.1 GCA_014380105.1 Candidatus Melainabacteria bacterium | reverse complement strand
CGGTGTTCAGATTATTCACTACATTATTGAAGTACTATCGTCAGCTTAAAGCACATAACACTCGCTTGGGTGAGCGCGGCTTGCAGCATCTAAACTTATTGCGCGGCTGGGTGGAATCAATCGAAGAGCGCATGAAAGCACCGAAATTGGAAGGGCGAGTGGTCGAATTTTCACGGCTGCGGCGCTGAAATTTCAACAATTGAACTTTTTGCTGGTTTCAACGTATCTATATGTAGAACGTCGGACAAATTAGTCTGTGAAGCAGCATCAAATTTTGAAACCATCATTTCTAGTTCTGTGTCTATCGGTTTGCCTTTGCACGCCGTCCGTTTGGGCCGACGAACTCCCAACTGTTAGTTCCGAACCGGAAAGTTCTGAGTTGCCGGTCAAATATATTGGTAACTCAGAAAGTCACAAATTTCACAGACCATCATGTCCTTTTGCCAGGGTTATGAGCGTCAGCAAAAGAGAAAAATTCCATTTTCGCTCGCAAGCCGTTGCCTGTGGGCATGTCCCGTGTCGATATTGTTTGCCCGCGGTCTGGAAAAAAGTGAAGGCTGTCATCTTGACGACAACTCCCTGAAATATCCCTGCCCGTCCGGCGGTTATCTTGCTATTCTAGGTAGGTGCCATGATTTTGAGGTGATACTCCAATAGTGGTATAAAACCCGAGAAGGCACCTCTACAGCAGAATTGCGACAAATAAAATATGAGTTTTGACAGTCTCCAACAAAACTTTGCCCACGCAACTGGATTTATTTACGACCGAACAACTAGTCCTCGCAAAATGCTCGGGCAGTTTTTCATCGTATCCAAGAGCAGAGCGGTTACCACAGCGGCGAACGTATACAACTACACTGAAGCCCCCTGGGGTCTTGAGCTGTACCTGCCGCATCCGGATATAACGCTCGGTGTTAAGGCAATTGCTATCCACAACGACTTCGACAAGCGCGAAGCGCGGAATTATTACTTGCAGCAAACTGGCAGTCCACTAGATGCCCCGCCCGTGTTGTTGAATGACCTTGCCACTCTGGTGATGGATGCCACTTTGTCTGAGCTTCTGCCGGATAAAGTCGCCGAACTAAATCGTGCTCTATCGATTCCATTTTCTAGCCTGGGCGTAGAAGCGTCTGGCAATGTGAAAGGCACTGAGCTTTTCTCGGTGATCAATTCTGTTCTCGAAGGCGGTCGTGAAGGTCTCTTGACTTTGTACGACAAGAGAAACATTCCTCTGGCTCGTCTGCAGATTGGACAAGGCACGATTCTTCGCGTTCATTACAAAGCGATGATCGGCGAAATGGCTTTTGCAGAACTTGTCTATCGCAAACCCGCAGAAGGGTTCTCGTTTCAACCAAATGCTACTTTTAATTGGGGCGGCGTGAGAGACATTACAGTTCCGACGGATCAATTGATCCAGGAAGCTGTTCGACGCGCCAACGAAGTGCCGCAAATTGTGAGCTACCTTTCCTCGACTGGAATGGAAGCGAGATTTCAGCGCAGTGTAACCGACTTCGATCCGTTAAACGTTTCGGAAAATGTGCGTTGGTTTGTAGAATTATTGTGGTCCGCTCTAGACGGTTATATTCCAGTCGACAGGCTGCCTGAGCGCTTAGGAGTTGATACATATACTATTTTGCAGGCTCTTCGCGAGTTGGTAAATAAGGGATATGTTGCGCTCCTCAATAGAGCCAGCCCATTCCCATGCAATGGACAATTGGGGACACCGCTTGTTTCTCACACTGATTTCGACATCAGTCCTGGAGATCCGGTAACCGCTTTTTATCTTGATCCGCTATCTGGTGCCGCAACCTGGCAGCAGGGAAATTTCTTCGGCGTGTCGAGTGTTTTGCAGCCGAAAAATCTTTTGCATACTATTCCAATTTTGCCGGGTTCTTCCGGAGCCTTGATCCTCAAGAACTACAAATTGGTTGGTGTTCATGGTGGAGCAATCGCACCTAAACCAGGCAATGACAATCAACGTCTTTTCCAGATGATGTGGATCGGCGCCTTGTTAGATATGAGCGCAAGAAAATTACGCACTGCCACCGAAACTGGTGAAGATGAAACTGATGGTATCGCCGGATTGCGCTCCAAGTTGGATGACAAAGCGGCTGAAGTTGAAGCGAAGGATCGTCTTCAATGTCCAAACTGCATGTCCTTCAATGCCAAGCCCGGCCCATGCGTCACATGCGGAACCGAGATTGAAGCACCACCAATCGACGTTGTTCCGGAGAAGCCACTAGATTTAGTTATCTACAAGGCAAAGAAATTACAAGAGCAATATGGTGTAACCAATAAGCATCTCGCTTTCCTTGGAGCGCTCCTTGCATTGCCACTTTTTGGCATGTTGATGTGCAGCACTCCGACTACTCCTCCAGCGATTGTTGACACCAAGGACGCAGCACCGGCTGTTCATCAGAATTCTGAAAAGGCTATGCAGGCTGCCGTTGAATATGCAGGATTCAAAGCAACGCCACCACCTGGCTATTGGTTTGAAGATACCAGTGCCATCACGGGTGAAACCAAGTCTTTTGGCTTGTACTCAGAAAGAGCAAATCAGAAAGTCTTGTTTGTTATTTACGATGACTTGAGCCCTTGCAAGAATCTCAACAATTTCTTCTTCAAGCCACCTTACGCTGAAGTTGAGACTGGTGACAAGGAAGGGAAGCTCGAAGAAAATCACCAAGTATTTGGTGAAGAAGGTGATTTCCACTATTATGCTTCGCGCTATCCGACTAAAGAAGTTGGCGAAACAAAAGTGGTGTTGACCGGAGCGCTGCCTGCAGTGGATCCGACCAAGTGCATCTTGATGATTGCGACTAACTTGAAAGAAAAGACTCAATACGACTACAAGTCAGGAATCTGGCTCGTAGACCAGATGGGATCTGATCGAACTAAGCGCGGAAACCAGCAACTACTATCAAAAGCGAATGGTGGCATTCCAACAGCTACAACTACTGACGGTGCGTCAGGCGAAGGTAGCGAATTGGCGACTCCGGAGCAATTGACAGAATTCCTGACTAAAGCTTCAGAGAAGATTCAAGGCGGACTGACAATCCCAGCTGATGCTGCTGATGAATTGAAGAAGAAAAAGTCCAAAAAATTGAAAGTGCGCGTCAATCTGGTTATTGATAGTGAAGGCAAGCTCACCAAAATTGATATTGCTGAACAATCAGAACTAGAGTCAGTCACCAACTCGGTGGTTAAGGCGATTAACAACGCGACCCCATTTGATGATGTTCCGAAAACCAAAGATGGCAAAGTCGGAATTCGTGTCATGTTGAATATGGACAAGATTACGCTCGAGCAGCTCTAAACCGCAAGCTCTGGGTACTCAAAGCAATAAAAAAAATAGTTTCCTAGGAAACTATTTTTTTTTGCTTCTATGACATGAAGCTAGTGCTTCTTCTGATGTTTTGGTTTTTCGACTACTGGTTTTTTTACCGCCGCTTTTTGCGTTTCTTTGTCCAGTTCATCATCGGTCTTTATGCCGTAGTCTTTGATTTTCTGTTTGACGTAAGCATATTCTTTATTTAAATCTTTCAGTTCGCGACTGCCAGGATCCAGTTTCTCTCTAATTGGAACCAGTCTCTTGTATGCGAAGTAAGCCAAACGCCACTCACCGAGTGACCTGTAAACTTCAGCGCTGTAGCCGAGACAAGTAGCTGCTTGGCCGCTTTCTTTGCCATATTTCTTCTCGGCAGCTTCGAGAGCTTTGCCGTAATGCTCGCTGGCCGCTGTGTAGTCTTGTTTGGCTTTCGCTTCATTACCCTGGGACAAAAGTGCCATCCAGTCAGCTTTAGCTTCGCCGCCCATCCCACCACATGCACCAAGGGCAAGTGAGAGTGCAACGACAAGAGCAAAAGTAATTGGAGCCGTGCGCTTTTTGACCATTAGTAGGTCACGCAAATTAGTGAAACTATTTTTTTTGATATTCGATGACATTTTGTCTTCGCGTTCGAGTGTTCTCATTGATTCCTTCAAAGCGGGCGGCTTATCAAGTGACTGCTGCATGTAGCTTTTGGGATTATATCTGGCAAACAGCCTATTAGGAACCTATTTTCTCTATCTGCGTATTTGTAAAGTAGTGATTGAGGATCTGGCGATAGCTGTTTCCTTTCAGTGCCATGCCTTGTGCACCCGTTTGTTGCAAACCAACACCATGGCCCCATCCTAATCCGCGAACAGTAACGATGCTTAACAGCCCGAGGTGATCGTTTTCTTGCTCGAAGAAAATGCGTGCACTTTTCAGTCTTGCTAATTTTAATTCTGGGTTTTTGAATGCGCTCCGAATAATCAGTTCCTTCTTAACTTTCCAGACTCCGGCAGAAGTATGAATCTGGAGCTCAATTGCTACTCCTGATGCGCCTCGAGCGCTGATTGAAAACTTTTGGATATGACCGAATTGTCCATTCTGTGGTGGTATTACAAATGGTGCGGTTTCTTTGTCCTTCATCAATTTTGATAATTCATGGTGCATATGCGCTTCTAGAGCTTGCGCGGGCATGCGGACCTGCCATTTAAAATGAGGTGACCAGGCATCGAATGTATTTGGGCTTTGCGTGTGCCAGAGTGCCTTGAGAGCCGATTCTAATTCCGCGTTTGAGCTTGTTTCCCCGAAGCCTCTTGGTAAATTTCCCTCCGCTACTCCTCTCAAATATGGAATGGGAGTTGGTGGGAATTGACCTGTCGCCGGGTCCGAAAAGCAATTCTCATAGTTGGATGTGTGCCCACCAGCATTTGAGCTGAAAAGCGCAAGAATAGGCTTTCCGGAATGTACGACAATTTCGCCTGCGGTAGATTCGATTGCTTCAAGATGTCTTGATGAAGTTACTTGCTTGTGACCGGCAAAGTATTGGCAGCAAAGGTACGAATCGCAAACATTTGCTCCATCCTTTTCATGGCTTAAGCGAGGATTGAGCGCATAAGTTCGAGCCGCGACAGCTTGTGCTTTCAGAGCTTCCGTGTGGTAACTTGCGGGGATTTCGCTCTCCAAAACACCGCGCAGATAATCTTCCAGATCAAGCTGTAAGCGAATTCTCACTTTGCCGGCGTGCATTGAAACGAGGATTTCGCCCTTATATTCGGCTCTCTGTTGCCCATTTGCCCGAGCCCGCTTTATGGAATCTACAAATATAGAATGCGGGGCGCGGTCAGCTTTGAGGGAAATTTCACTGCCTTTTAAAGTCTGTAGGACTTTGCCCTGTTTAGTCGTTATAAGTACTTCTGCGCTTTGACCACGCGGCGAAACACGCACCTGCTCCAGAGCAGACACCGCCACAGGTTTTGAGTCACCTATGGAGACTAGCAGTCCTCCAGGCGCGGTAAAAAATGCCTGTTTATGCTCCAGGCTCGTCAAATCGGTCGTAGTAATGGCAACCTTAATTTTCATACGAGCAATGGATGCGCTGAGCCTTCGGCGCAAGATGTAGGTAGTTTAGTTTAAAAATGGCGGAGCAGGAGGGACTCGAACCCCCAACCCCTTTCGAGGCAGCCGCTTTCAAGGCGGTGTCTTCATCCAGCCAGGTCTGCTCCATGGCATACACCATTTTACTTTTTTCCTGCGCAAGTTCAATCAATTGACAGGCGTCCTTAATCTAACTCACAAGTTAGATGTCAAAATCATGGGAAAGGTTTCTCAAATTTCAGCTAAAGTTGGTCTTGTGGACAAAGCAAACAAGCCATCTAAAACCGACCGCCTGGACGCGCTTACCGTGTCTAAGGGACTTTTCCCAACTCGTGAATCCGCCCGGACCGCGATTATGGAGGGCGTCGTCATGGTTGATGGAAAACCTGTAAACAAACCCGGTTACGCCGTAAAAATCGACGCAGCGCTTACCCTGTCGTCAAGTTATGCCCAACCTAAATATGTCAGTAGGGGCGGCTTAAAATTAGAAAAGGCTCTTCAGCAATTCGCCGTAGATGTCACTGGGCGAACATGCCTTGACGTCGGAGCCTCAACGGGCGGATTCACAGATTGCCTCCTGAAGCATCACGCAAAATTTGTCTATGCCATCGATGTGGGATATGGACAATTGGATTGGTCTTTGAGAAACGATTCCAGGGTGAAAGTTTTAGAGAGGGTGAATGCTCGTCACCTCACACCAGAAACTTTGTACGAAGGAGACTGTCCTCGAGCCACTTTTGTGACCATGGACGTGTCTTTCATTTCGATATTTAAGGTCTTGCCCGCTATCGTCAGTTGTCTAGATCCCAGTCAGGCTGATTTGATTCTGCTTATCAAACCGCAGTTTGAAGCTGGTCGTCAATTTGTTGGACACGGCGGCGTAGTCAGAGATCCGGCAGTGCACATTGATGTTTTGAATGACGCAATCGAAAAGTCGCGGGCATTAGGTCTGGCCCCTGCGAATTTGAGTTTTTCACCGGTTAAAGGACCAAAGGGTAATATCGAATTTCTATTACATCTAAAGCGAAAAGCGACTGATTTCGCCATTATCGTAGATGAATTAGTACAACGCGCACACTCGGAATTATCGCAAGCAAAAGCGGACGAAGGATCAGAATCCGAATAGGAAAACTTATTTCTTCAATTCTCTTCTTGCTGTAGCGCCGACAGTGACTATGACTGTGTCTGCAAGCTTTTGAAAAACTACTTCCGGACGTTTGATATTGTGTTGGGCGAAGGGCACTTTGAATGTGCTCTTAATTTGAATCAAGTCG
>JACMKL010000378.1 GCA_014380105.1 Candidatus Melainabacteria bacterium | reverse complement strand
TAGATTTTCAGACACTTCGCTGGTTTGAGCAATTTGAGAACGACGATACTCGGCCGTACGTCTATCGACTTTTGTTGCGGCATTTTTGGGAATTTTACTGCGGACTTCCTTTATCAAATCCATCACCTGCTCGACCTTTTCATGCCCCTTTCCAAAGAATATGCGACGGAAACCCAATGCCTTAACCAAATAACCTAATGCTTCTTCGTTTTTGCTTAATTGATAGGCTAGACATCCCAAATGAAAAAAAGCATCACCCAAATCGCCGGATACACTACCTGGTTCACTCTCCAAAAGAGTAACTATTCTTGTTTGAATGTCGAATGCGAGGGAGAAATCTTTGTTCGCTTCATGCTCCGAAACCATTTCTTGGAGTCCAGTTAAGCTAAAGTTCGAGCTTTGATTTGTTGGTCGCATGCGAGTAACCCCCTAAATTCAGGCCAACTTTCAAATAGATAGACTGTAGTCTATGTAATCTTCTAAATTATTCAGTGATGATAGTATGAATTATCGACGTTGAAAATTGCTTTTCAGAAAATATCTCCATAAAATTATTGCGCCGTCCAACCGAGTTGGGTCATCAAATGCGTCTTCGTCTTGCCCTACGCTAAAGCCGGGACTTCCCAAATGAAAAAGGCAGCGAAAAATTATCTCTTACCCTAGTGCGCTTTCTTGCCCTTCGTCGGCTCCGCAGCGGTAGCTGGCTTGCCGAGCAAGTCTTCGTAGACCTTCGACACGCTCTCTGTCACCTTAATCGATTGGGCGCTTTTGCCTTTCCTCAAGATAGCTAACGCTTGTTTGAACAATACATCTGCTTCTTCCTTCTCACCCTTTTTAGCTTTGATTTCCGCAAGTGATGCCAACGCTACTGCGGTGTTAACATCGCGCTTCCCGTAAATCTTCTCAAACAAGACTCTCGCGCGAGTCGAAGTCACTTCAGCTTCGTTCAACTTATCCTGGTCCATCTGCAGTCCTGCCAAAGCACTCAAAGTACGAGCAACAAGCCGGCTCTCTTCACCAGTGGTTTGCTCATAGATCTTCAGAGCGCGCTTGCAGTGTGGTTCGGCTTCTTTACTACGTTTTTCAGCATGCAAGCAGACAACTAAATTGTCCAGGACGCGAGCAACTTCTTTATCGTCTTTGCCTTTTGTTTTTTCAACGTAAGCCAAATAACGCAGAACAGTTTTCTCGCCCTTTTGAAATTGATTTGTCTTCAAATACAAAGTCGAAAGAAAATCCACACGCTGCATCAACTTAGGATCATCTGCAGACATATTCTTGTCGCCAGCTTCTACAGCCATTTCTTCTGATTTGCAAGCTTCGTTATTTTTGCCGAGTCGCTCGTATACTGTCGCTAAATTGTTGAGCGTTTTTCCCATGCGAGGATCATTCTCTGGAAATTTCTCTGCGCAGTCTAAGGCCTTTTCGAAAGCCTTAGCGGACGCATCCAAATTTTCGCGCTCGAAATTTTCCTTGCCTTGCTTATGATAGGACTCCCAAGTGGGCTGAGACGTGGCACCCAGAGTGGGATTGCTCGTTAAAGTCGTGAGCAAAACGAATGCGCCCAACGAAGTAAGAACAGTCGCAAATTTGCGACCAGCGAGTAGTTTTTTCATTTTCGAAACTTCACTATTGTGGAGGGATCATCGCTGGGCATTCTTTAGCCTTGCTCACGAGCTCGAGGTGAGCCTTCATGGAGTCAGAGCCCAAAGTTTCAGCCGAAATCAGCACGCATTCTTTTTCGCTCGGCGCGCCAGCTGGATTTGTCCAGGTGTCATACGGAAAGTCATTTGGACTCTGCCGTCTATACCAGATTTCAACATTTTGCGTCTTCCAAACCAGCACCGCTGGTAGTGGCTGACCGTCGTCAAATTTATTCTGCAGGTCAGTCAAGAATGACTTGTTCAATTTGACATGGATTCCGCCCGGGTAAACATTCGCACCGAGGTCTTTGATGACCTCGATAACTTCCGGAGTGATTTTGTGCACAGCGACCAAGACATCGTCGCCTTGTTTGCACCACGGAAGTGTCTTGAGCATTTCAAGAAATGTAGCGCACGTCGCGGACGCGCCTTCTGCTTCACTCATCGCTTGATAACCACCGAAATTACTAATGACTTAGCTGTATATGGTAAGCCCTGAAGGGCTTTAGATGGTTACTTTTAATGCATCTATATTAAAGAAGGATGTCATTTGCACCTACGGCATCCCGTCAGCTTGACCCGCAGCTTGCCAGGTAGTCCAGATTTTACGGGCTGTGGCGCGCGTGTTAACGCTTTGAATAAATTGCCCGGTTTTCATTTCGGCTTCTTTGCGATTAAACAACACCTTGGCTACAGAAATATCTTCCTTACCTTTAGAACGAGCGAAGTAGTCAACGGAAGTATCAAAATATTTTTTGGCCTTCTCCGCGTTACCCCTGGCCAATTCCAATAATCCGAGTTGATTTAAGCAGACACCATAATTAAACCGACCAGGCGCGCCCCGCTCTCGGTAACAGGTAGCTGATTGCTTAAACAATGGCTCTGCCAGATCATAGTAGCCGCGTTTGCGCAGGTGCTCTGCCACGCGATAGGCTGGCTGCGCCATTTCATTACTCAGCAACATACTCTGCCCGCTCATTTTCCACAATTTTGTAAATTGCATAGCAGCGTCGTCCGCCTTGGCTTCCAAATTCTGAGCCTGAAATGAGTCGACCATTATCGATAGCGCTTTTAAATTGTCTTGACCGCCTAGCTTGCCCAATTCGTCAAGAATAGAAAGTGCGCTGGATGCGCATATTTGAGCAATCTGCGCTTTGCCTGTAAGCATGCAACACTTCCCAAGTTCCAACCATACTTCTGCTGCATCCAAAGACCGTCCTTGCTTCATGGCGGCGGCGTCTTTCAAAGCTAGCTGATATTGAACCTGCGCTTCATTGTAGCGACCGGCTGATTTGTAGAAGTCGCCGATCATGCGCTCGACTTCAAATGATTGCTGACTGTCTTCACCTGTAGCGTGATGCGCCAATTTTCTGCGCGTGCGCAAATATTCTTCCTGGACTTTGAATTTTGTCGGCTCGTGCGCGAGTGCGGAAAGTGGCTGCTCCAGGGCAAACTCACGCTGCTTCGGCGGCGGGTCGGATTCAAATCCATAGATTGGAAAATACAATGCGACTCCGGCGCAAACTACCACCACAAAAACGCAAAGAATACTAAATACCAGTTTGCGAGAAGAACCCATTGCGTTGAGGGTTTTACGTCGAACATCATTCATCTCGCGCGAAAGAAGAGCAATCGATTTTAGTCCACCGGCTTTGCCGGATGCCAGAATTTCTAAGTCGGCGCGCAACTCGTCAAACGACTGATAGCGACTGTCGGCGTCTTTATCGAGCGCCTTGAAGAGAATTTTCTCGAGTCGTTCTACGACCCGAATATCCGCCTCAACACCTGTCAAGCCTTTTGGCATTTCGTGCACTTGCTTGTACATGGTCTCTACAATGGTTTCGCCTTGCAACGGAACATCGCCTGTTAGCGACTCATACATCAAGCAGCCCATCGAATAAATGTCGGCTCGCGGGTCGACGTGCGTACCACGACACTGCTCCGGACTCATATAGGGAGGACTGCCGAGAGCAGGGTCCAAGTGCGTAACACGACACTGCAACGGACGCAAATAGGGACGAAAGCAGACAGCAACACCAGTTAGGTATTTCATCAGAGACGTG
>JACMKL010000377.1 GCA_014380105.1 Candidatus Melainabacteria bacterium | reverse complement strand
CTGAAACCTAAAAATAGTCATTTTGCTAAAATGCTGGCAGAGCTATATGCTCGTCAAGGTGAATTTGACAAGGCTCTGGCACTGCTCGATCGAGCGATGTCGGGAAGAAGTATTGACCCATTTTGCTACAAAACACGAGCTCTCATTTATAGCGAGCTGAAGCGTGATAAAGAAGCGCTCTCTGACTGGGAATTTTTTCTAAAACTCCATCCGGGTGCCAAAAACTCGATTCCAAATATGGAAGAGGGAGCAATGATTTTTGCACGTGGTGGACAGACCGATCGCGCAATTGCTAACTACGATACATTGATGATGCGCTCTCCAGCTGCTGCTCCCATGTGGCAAATAAAGAAAGCGGAGTGTCTTGCGCAGGCTGGCAAGCCGAAGTTGGCGATTGATGTGCTGACAGCGCATTTGAAAAAAGAGCCAGACGACGAAGTTGCTCTTCTGCAGCGAGCAAAAACTTATCGCAAGCTCGGAATGAATAAGGAAGCGTTAAAGGATCTCAATACTGCTATAAACGAAATGCCGACTACATCCATGTTTATAGAAAGAGCAAAGTTGCATGAAGCAATGGGCAATGCTGCACTAGCTAAAAAAGACAGAGCCAAAGCCAACAGCTTAGATTGATTTTGCTTCGAAAGTTATTCGCTAATCCGGAAAAAATCCATAGCCATGTCCGTGGACATTCCGGACAATTTCATTCTCATTGACCGCTGAGAGTTTCTGCCGAATGCGCTTAATGCAAGATCTGATTGCCATGTCGGTTGATTCAGATTCAGCGGGCCAGACGCGATTGAGCAAAACTTCGGCTGAATAGAGTTCGCGCGGATGTTTCATCAAGAATTCAACTAGCGCAAGTTCTTTTGGCAAAAGCGCGAGCGGCTTCCCGCCAATTTTAAGAGCACCACCTTTGCGATCTAATTCAAAGCGGTCGATTTTTAGATTATCGTCGTCCATGACGTGCGGACGACGCAACAAGGCGTTAATGCGCGCGGTTAATTCACGGGCGTGAAATGGTTTAGTCAGATAGTCGTCTGCGCCTGTGTCAAAGCCTGTCACTTTATCAGTTACGTCAGAACGCCCTGTCAGCATAATCACCGGGGCTGTGCCGCCCGCTGCACGATATTCTTTGAGGATGTCGATGCCATGGCAACCGGGCAATTCCCAATCCAAAATTATTAGCTCATAGTCGTACATTTTGACGCGTGTACGAGCGTCAGAGCCGTCGTTGACGACTTCGCAGCTGTGCTTTTCTCGTGTTAGCCAGCCTTGAATGATTTCGGCGAGCGCCACATCGTCTTCGACTACAAGAATTTTTGCCATGACAATTTCTGTGAAGGGTCTTCAGATGATAGCTGATTGAGAATTAGTTTTGGTATTGAGAACATACCCAGGGATTGAGCTCAAGCACTCGGTAACGTGAAAGAGAAACAGCTGCCTTCGCCTTCAACAGATTCTGCCTCAATCTGTCCGCCATGCGCTTCTACGATCGATTTGCAAATCGAAAGTCCCAGCCCGAAGCCTTTCTTGCGCTTCTGGTCATCGCTAGTTGCTTGTCTGAAACGTTCAAAGACATACGGTAGTTCGTGGCTTTTGATGCCCATGCCCTCATCCCTAATACTGATTTTGAATCCATCGTCGTTCTTTTCAAGAATGGCTGTAATTTTTGAATCGCGAGGCGAGAATTTGAGTGCGTTTCCGAGCAAATTTGTCATTACTTGCTTAATTCGTCCGGCGTCGACTGTGGCGGTCGCAGGAATAATTTCCTCGACAAGGGTAATGTTTTTGTTTTGAGCAAGGCCGGTCACTTGCTGCACGGCGCTGCTCAACAAATCTGATAGGTCCGTCGAAGCTTTGGAAAGCTCGATCATGCCGGAGTCAATCTTCTCCATTTCCAGAAGGCTATTAATTAAGCCAAGCATTTCCTTTGAAGATTCTTTAGCGCGCTTGACGCTCTTAACCAAGGGAGGACTGGTATCTTCCGTAATCTCGTCCTCAACCCAATCAAGAACCATTTGAATGGATGTGAGAGGTGTGCGCAAGTCATGATTGACCATCGCGAAAAAGTCTTGTTTGATGCGGTCCAATTCTTTTCGCTGACTAATATCTTGAACGACGCAATAGAGCGAATTTTCTTCCTTGGACCACGAGACGCTCCAGGAAGTATCGACGAGCTCTCCGTCCTTCCTTTTTGCTTTCGTTTCTATTCTAACTTCGGTGTCCCCTCCGACTGCCTTAGTCAGGGTGTCACCCACTTTCTGCTTCTCATCACTGGCAATTACTTCAATCACTCTCTTCGCTAAAAGTTCTTCTTCACTGTAACCCCAGATTCTTTCGGTCGCTGGATTGACGTTGGTGAAGCGAAGACTTTGATCGATTGAAACGATCGCTTCCGCTGCGTTAGCTAGCATAGCTTTCTCGTGTTTTCGCAAAACAGTTAGTGATTCATGCATGCGGTGATATAAGTTGTCGATTTGAGCAAGTTCATCTCGACCTTTAATTTGTTCCATTGGAGCCTGACCCGCAGCCATTCTCTGAGTGTTTTCCATAAGCAGATTCAGGCGCTTGGCCGTATTCCGATTAAAAACTGCCACCATGAGAATTGCAATTAGCGCGCTTAAGATGAGCGAGCTAAGCAAAATTTTCGATGACAGTTCGTTGTATTCGGTCATCTCCTGCTGCAAGCGAACTTCGCGCGCACTTTCTTGTGAGACGGTCGCTTCAATTAATGCATAAAGACTATCCATGTCACGCTGTGAACGCATGAGTATGCGAGCTGCACCAACTTTGTCACCTTCTCGATACTTATCTTTCATGAGCACGAATCCGGCTGTCAGCCCTCTGACCGCTCTAGTGATACCGAGCCAATGTTCACGATTTTCTTCTGTTTGGTTCGCTAGTTCTTCAACAATGCGCACTTCGTTTCCGGAAAGTTGCTCAAGCTTTGCGATTCTTTCCGGTGCGCGTTTCGCTATTCCCGCAAAATCCAGATACATCATCTGAGTTCGCTGAAGGTGAAAAGATAATAGAGAATTGATATGTCCTACCATGCGCCGCGACTGAATCAATTGTTCTCTTGCCCCTTCGCTTCGCGCCACAATTTGCAGTAGCACCACCACCAGTATCACTTCGAAAATGACTGGAATGGCTACAAGAATTAAGATCTGCCTGGTAAGTTTGATGGAATTAGTCTCGCGCGCCAGCTCTAACCGGACGACACTAGTATAGAACACTGAGAAGAGCCTGGAAGATGACCCAGACGTCAGAGACAGCTTCCACAATTAAGTGGAAGCTGTCTCTGATTTTCGGTCCTTCTCCAAACTTTTTAGTGGCGTTGTCTAGCGCCCTTTCCAAGTATTGCGTCAACTGTGCGCGATGCAGCTTGGCGGGCTTGTGCGCCGACTTCATAGACGTTCTTGTTAAATTCTGTCATCAATTTGCCTTGCTCTGGATATGGTGCATTAATCATATGGAGCATAGACCAGCGGTGCACAGCTTCTTCATGCTCACGCATTTCTTTGGTCAGCTGTTTTTGTTGTTCTGGTGATAATTTTGCGTAGAGTTTGTCCTGTATTTCTGATGTCAGCGGGTCCATCGATCTCTGGCTCTCTGGAATACCGGTCAGATTTTCTAATCTCGGACGGCGACCAATGAAATCATCGAATGCACCTTGAAGGTCATCGAACGTAATGCCGCCGAAGGGTTTAAGCGGAATTGCATCGGAAGGCAAATCTTTCAATTCACCTGGACTTTGCTCGCCTGGTGTCGACATGCCGACAACTCCCTTTTCTTCCAGTAGGTCGTAAATCGGATCCTCAACATCCTCTACGACAGCAAGCGGTTCAATTCCTTTCTTCGGGTCTTTTAGAAGTGATGGAATTTCAAGATACTGCGATGAAGTTTCGCTCTTCAAATTGAGAGTGGTGCCTGCCTCGACTTTACCGTATTTTAGCTCTGGATGCTCCGCTTCGTTGAGTTTGACGATGCGCTTCACTTCAGCCTGCACTTCTTTCGGACTGGCATCGGGATTGCCAGTTACTCCAAGCGAGCGTTTTGCAATTTGTTGAAGATTGTCACCACTTTTTGCAGTGTATTCACCAGCGTCCAGAATTTGGACAGCCCAGCTGGCATAGACCTTTTTGCCTTCTGCATTTTGCACCGAGCCTGGTGCCCAGCCGTCGGAGGTATCAATTCGTCTTGCACTTTCCTTGTCCAAAAGGCGCAAGGCTTCTACGCCTAGAGCATTTTGATTGTCTTGCTTCTCATTCACAAATGCCGTTGGTTGCTCGTAAGCTTGTACAGTATTGTCGAAATGAGTCATTGTGATGAAACCTCTTAGAAGCTGATGGCAAGCGCCACTCACTTGCGCGAATGTGTTGCAGGTAGGTGGGAAGATTGCCGGGGTGTTGGATGCGGGATGTGTCTTTCAGGTGCACTTCGTTCGCATCGGGAATGTCAGTAATCTAATCGACAAGGTGGGCAAATGTTGGTCAGCTAGATTAAATGCTAAAACTGCCCGAGTGCTTCTTGCATAGAAGTAGTATGGCGTCGACTACTTCCGGAATGCTCATAACGTCGGTGTTTACTTCTTCGGCGTTTGTCGCTTTTCTAAGTGGAGCAATTTCACGTGTCATGTCTCTATGATCACGTTCTGTGATTTCTGTGAGTACGGAGTTGAAGCTAACTTCTTCGCCTTGTAGCTCAAATTCTTTGAGGCGCCGTTTGGCTCTTATTGCGGCTGACGCAGTGAGGAATATTTTTACTTCTGCATCAGGCAAAACCACAGTGCCTATGTCGCGCCCATCGAGCACGACTCCTCCGTTTGTAGCAAGGCGTCTTTGTTGCTCGACCAACGAGTCACGAACTGAACCTATAGTGGATAAAGGACTGACTAGCAAACTAACTTCGCGCCCTCGAATTTCGGATGTGATATCTTCGTCGTTCAGAAAAACTTTCAAGAATGGCACTCCATCGCTGGAGGCTGATGGCACCAGATCGATTTTTGCTTTGGCGACCGCCTCGGCAATGATTTCCGGCTCTTCCATACTCAAGCCTTTTCTCAATGCCAGCACAGTCGCAGCCCGGTACATTGCGCCGGTGTCCAAATACAAATAGCCCAAACGTTTCGCCACCAATTTGGCGACGGTCGATTTCCCAGCCCCTGCTGGTCCATCGATAGCTATCTTGAGTGTTGATGACACGTCTGGTTGTTCTTCAGTCATGGTGGTCAAAACCGTACCTTCTAATGCCATTTTATTTCAATCCACTCAATGTTTGAAGACGAAGACAGCTGCTGCAATCGCCATGATAACTAAAACGATACCCGCAATGATCAGAGGCCAATTAGTTTGTGATTCAACTTCAGTTTCTTTGGAGAGAAACTCAGATTGTCTGAGCGACGGAGAGCCAGTCAGTGTTTTCCGTGCATTTCGGGCAGGGGCAGTGGCTTCTTCAACATCTTTTCCGGTAATTATGCCGGGCGGAAACGATTCATCTTCCAAGAGCGGCTGCATCAAACTCCAGGCGGCGCTACCTTGCATATTGGCTCCTGGTGCCGCAAGAGGCGGTACAAAGGAATTGAAGTCTTGTGGATCTTGACGGCGGGGTTCTTCTGAAAGTTCGAAATTCTGCCCAAAAACCCTGTCCAGTAGGGCTCTTTCATCAAAGAGTTTGGTTGGGTGTTCGGGCAAATTGGGAAGCGTATTTAGTAATTGTTCGAGGCCAATATTCAAATTTGGCTGAAATTCGATAGAATCTCCAGGCTGTGCATTAAGCACCGCGAAATTGCCGTCTGTCATGGATAGCAGCTTTTTTAAGGCTGGATAGCCGCTCTCATCGCTGTTTTGTATCGTGGCAGCCATGACATATTTTCCGCCATCAATGGCGATTTTTCCGCTCAGCCCATCCCGCGGCCTGTAGACGCGCAAAATTTTCAATCCCGGCGTTTGATCGCTTTTTATGCGCGCCAAAATATCTTGCATGGCGATCTGATCTGATAAACGACCTTCGAAAATCAGATCCACAACTGCCTCAACTAATTGTTTGTCTTTCTGCGCATAAAGCCCGGTAGCCAATCCGCAAAAGAGATACTTTTGGGCGCCATTTCTGCGGCTTTCTTTTGCGCTTCATTTAATGTCAGACCTGCATCTGTCATCGTCACGATTTTGGATATTTCGTCATCTTCGGGGAATCGGTTCATAGCCTTTTTTGAAAAGATTAGAACGTTCTTGTCCTCTACTTCAAATATTCCACCGCTGGATTGCACTAATTCAGTTGGTTCACCAAACTGATTTTGGATTTCAGCCATCAACCTGAGGGCTTTGCTCTTGTAGCCTCAAGCTCCGCAGTATGTAATTTTGAACCTTTGCGCCATAACGACCTCCAAGTGTTTACCTAATTCAAATCAAAATATCTCTGATATCTTACCGCTCTATGGAAAACTGCGAAACACGCGTTTCCACCAGGGCAAATTTAAATACTCTTCGTACTGCTTTCTGAACGTTAGCATCTCTTTTTGCGCACCAAGCAATTCTTCTTTCAACGTCAAAGTTTGTCTTTGATTGTTTTCCAGAAGACGCATTGAATTGGTCATTTCATTGAGGATTTTTAGGTCCTCAACATGCTGACGCGTTTCTTCTGCCAGCGCTTTATGAACCATGACCAGCTCTTTCAGCAGTATCTCAACTTCTTCGGAGCGGTCGATGATAATCGTCGAGTTGTCGAGACTGTCGTCGCCACTTGAGCGTTTGAGAATGAAATTTTCTTTCTGTCGCGAAGGCAGGTTTAGAGCCTCTTCTAAAAGATTCGGAATCAACTCGTCATCACCTTCTGTGTTTTTAGGACCTTCTACGTCTTCTTTGGTTCTGTGTCTTACTTTGAAACTTTCGGGCGGAATGATTCGCCATTCGTCTTTGCCATCGAGTGTAATTTTCTTGGCAATCCAGCCTTCCGGCAATTTGTTGCCCCACCGACCCAGAACACTTCTTTCCAGTGCTCTAATGGAGCGTCCCAAAAGAGAAGAAGCCTCTTTGATGGTCAGGGCTGGTCGTGCCAAATCTTCATGGGTCAAGGTTTCCGATGATTCCAGCTCGCTGTCGGATGTCTCTAGAACGTCTCTTTCAAGCTCGGTTGTTTCAACCATGCAGGACCTCAAATTACTTGCTAATACGGCTCAAGAAAATCTGCCACATCCATTTTACGGCTTTTGTCAGGAGGATCTGCGCAGATATGAAGGGTGCGTCAATAGAAAGTTTTTCATGAGCGCGCGCCCGACCTGAAAATGCACAAAAAAAGAGGCAGCCGGGCCACCTCTTTTAGAACTCTAGAGAGTTTGCTTACTTGATCAAACGACCTTCTACGGCAGCCCAATCGATGTTGCTGAAGAATGCTTCGATGTATTTTGGTCTTTCTGCTGGCTTGTAATCTAGCAAGAAAGCGTGTTCCCAGGCATCCATTACTAGAATTGGCTTGAATCCGGCGATGTTGCCTTCTTCGTGCAATGTTACCCAGTGGTTTGAAAGTGCTTTGGTGTCTGGATCTTGGAAAAGAATTGCCCAGCCAACGCCGCGCATTGCGCCGACTTTCATGAAGTCATTTTTCCAGACTTCGAATGAAGAGTAGGTGTTGGTGATTGCTGTTCCGAGAACGCTGCTTTCTTTAGGTTCGTCAGAACCACCAGTTTTCAGGTTGCCGAAATAGTACTCGTGAAGCACTTTGCCGTTGTATTCAAAGCCATAACGACGCTTCAATTCTGAGTATTCTGGAGTGCCGCTTTTGCCGGCTTCTGTCAATTCGATTACTTTTTCGTTGAGGGTGTTGGTGTTGGTCACATACCCTGCGTACAAAGCAAAGTGAATTTCCAATGTCTTATCTGAGATACCAGTGAGGTTCTTCAGATGACCAAAGTCTTTCTTCTCGTATGTTTTGTACTGAATTTTTTGCGCTTGCATTAAGCTCTCCTATTGGACACAGTAAGAGTATTTGGATCATGTCTCGTGCGATATGTCATACCATAAATCATTTTTCAAGAAGAGCATTTATAGATTAAACAGCGGGTTCCAACTTATTTTCATGCTGTTTCAAAACGTATAGATGCACTTATTTGTGCACTACACATGGTGGCACAGCGTTGTCGGTGAATTTTGAATTGGCGCAATTCTAGCTTTATGGAACCAGGTCAGCAAGCCGTTTGCGAGGTTTTGGCTCTTCGGCTGGAGGCGGTGCTGGTTGTGCATTAGGGTCGACTGTTGCATCAACAGCTGGAGCGCTTCCGTCA
Source organism: Candidatus Melainabacteria bacterium (assembly GCA_014380105.1). Classification (GTDB taxonomy): domain Bacteria; phylum Cyanobacteriota; class Vampirovibrionia; order Obscuribacterales; family Obscuribacteraceae; genus QKMZ01. The sequence goes on along the minus strand of JACMKL010000377.1, from coordinate 81 downwards.
ACCGGAGGTTGCTCACCTGTTTGTGAAACGGCTGCCGGAGCCGGAGTTTGAGCTAAGCCTGGATCGGCATATGACTGCTGT
>JACMKL010000376.1 GCA_014380105.1 Candidatus Melainabacteria bacterium | reverse complement strand
ATGTCGTTTGGATTTAGACGAACAGCCTGATCCAAATAACGCTTTGCATTTTCATATTCGTTGGAGACAAAAAAGGCACCAGTTGCTTCTTTGTTTGCTTTCAAATAATAAGCGCGAGTCAGACCTTTTGCGGCGACAGCATTGTTGGGAGCCTGGTCCATAACTGTTTGATATTCTTTGATTGCGTCATCAAGCTTTTCAACTCGCAAAAGTTGATCGGCAATGCGTTCGCGCAGGGCGGCGTTATTCGGCATCATCTCGAGACCGGAGCGCAATTCGCCAATTGAAAGCTCGACATCACCACGGGATTCGCGGATATCTGCGATGCCGAGATAAGCATCAGGATTTTCAGCCTTAATACGAATAGACTCTTGAAACTCTCTGACAGCACCAACGGTGTTGCCTTGAGTGGCAAGAGTTTTACCCATCGACAAATGCACCGGAGCGCTATTGCGATACTGATAGAGTGCGGTATTCAGCTCTTTTAGAGCTTGATCTGCTTGACCCTGACGACGATAAGCTTCACCCAACGCGTAGTGAGCTGTGGAGTTGCCGGTATTTATGGAAATTGCTTCTTTAGCGGCTTGAATGGCTCCGGAAACATCATTTTTATCGAGAAGTGCTTGAGCCAATCCCGAATAACCATCCGAATAATTGCTATCTGAATTGGTGGCTTCGCGGAATTGTTTGACGGCTTCGTCATAACGACCTTGTTCACGTAAAACTTGACCTAGCGTCCAATGTGCTTCAGGAAATTTAGAATCCTGATTCAGACTCATTCTTGCTTCAGCTTCTGCTTGTTTAAGTAAAGCATCCTTAGATTTGATCACGGTCTGCGAAGAGGACTGCAGACTGTTGAGGAGCACCATCGCCTTACCGGCGTGCGCCATTGGATTTTGCGGGCTTTTGGCGAGCGCCTTATCGAAATTGGCTCTGGCTGCGTCTAATTTGAATAATTTGCCTTGCGCCCATCCAGCACCAATCAATGCAGGCACGCTATTGGAATTGGAACGCAACTGTGCAAGGGCGCGGTCTTCGGCATCTTGATACTTGCGATGATTGAGCAAATCGTCTGTGCGAGGGTCTCCGGTGTATACGACAACACCACCACGCAGGACGGTGCGTTTAGCGTCAGCAGGAGCGTTCGTCAGAGACACGCTGGAAAGCGCAATACTGAGAGTGCCTGCAATTACTAAGGCGGCTCGACCATAAACTCTAGTTTGAAACATTTATGCCCCTATCAAGTGCGCTCGATTTCCACCCTGTAGGAAATTGCCATCACTCGGAAATATCAATCGGTGTAGGAATGGTATCGCCTTCACAACGCCCCTGTCATCCAGGTTTCTAAGGGCAAGAAGTTATGCAAACACATTCCTTATATATGAAAAACTCCTGCGCTTTCTGATTTTCATTAACGCAGAAGCCAAGACCAGCAATTCACACGCAAACTGGTTGCAATATAAAGGATTGAGCAGAATCGGAAGCGCTATAGCTGGAGCCAACGTACAATTTAAAAATCGAAGTCAGTTTTTCGCATTTAGCTTTCACCGGCGTTTCAACAATCGAGGGGAATTTTTGTGTCTGGTCATTCAAAATGGGCAACCATCAAAAGACAGAAAGCCGTTGTCGATCAAAAACGCGGTGTGGTGTACCAAAAAATGTCGCGCGAAATAATGGTTGCAGCAAGACTTGGCGGCGGCGACCCGTCCGGTAATTTGCGATTGCGTAAAGCGATAGAACGCGCGAAGCAAGAGGGAGTGCCGAATGACAATATTCAAAGGGCTGTCGAAAAGGGCTCGGGCACTGGCGATGATAGCAATATGGAAGAACTCACCTACGAAGGCTATGGTCCAGGCGGTGTAGCCATCATGGTCAAATGCGCAACCGACAATCGCAACCGCACCGCTGGTGATATCCGCAGTTATTTTTCAAAGTATGGCGGCAACATGGGTGAAACAGGTTGCGTGGGCTGGATGTTTAAAGAGCGCGGCGAAGTCTTTATAGAAAAGAACGACAAGATCAACGAAGACGATCTCATCACAAGAGCGCTAGATGCAGGCGCAGAGGACGTCGACACCTCCGAAGAAGAATCAGTTTTGGTTATTTGCGATCCGATCAAAGTCGACGATGTGAAAACAGCGCTTGCTGGAACTTACAGCGTGCGCTCTGCCGACGTAAACATGAATCCGATGACGACAGTAGATGTCGATGACGTAAAGATCGCAAAACAGCTCCTCAAGCTCCTGGACATCATCGACAATCATGATGACGTTCAACACGTCTATGCCAATTTCGACATGGACGCTAATTGGATGCAAGAAAATCTAAACTAGAAGACTCGACAAATATTTCAACTTTGTGCGCCTTGATTCTTTCGTTTCGTTAACACAATATGCCTGATATATAGCTACTTTAGATCTGGCACGAAGCTCCTGAATATCCCGCTCTCACTTGTCATGCGGGTCACCCATAACGAATAACCCCAATAAATTAGGGGACGTTAAGGCGAAACATTTACACTCCGTTACCAGGAACAAATGACAACCCCCTGTTTGGCCAAAGATGAGCTTGCACTCATCCGCATTAGGTCCGCAAGTCGGGGCTGTATATATCCCAGATGCCAGCTACTAGATATCGGCATCCACGTCAACCTCTTGCACTTAAACATTTTCACAGAAAGCCCAAACCAGTGCGCCAGCACGAAGATCGGGGCGTTGTCAGCAGATCTTTGACGGGCACCACAAGCATTTGCTACCTTTGCGCCTGCTCTGGAATGCCTAGCACCCGACCTTCTATCGACTGAATTCAACTAATCGAGTTGTTTGCTGCTCGCCAGAAAGGTACTGAGAAGACAGGAATGAGTTTGAATTCTAAGTCCAAATATTTATTCGTAAGTGCGTTCGCCGCACTAGGAATAAGCGCTATCAATGCTTCTGCGGGTTTTGCTGCAGAAATCGCTCCCGAAGTAAATGCAAACGTCTGGGAAGAAAGCGAACAAGAGTGCGCTGCAGTTTCCGTGAATGGTAAGGACCTCCTCACATACCGTGGCGCTACAGCCCGCGGAGAAGCCTCTAATAAGGCTGAAGAAATTGCAGAACAGCTCGAAAGTATCTTTGAAAACGAAAAGCTCGATCCGGAAAAAATTCTTCCTGCCAAAGAGGGCGATCTAGCTGTCATTAAAATCGACGGAACAACCGTCCTCAAGTTTGAAGTGCCAGAATCCGTTGACGGCCAAAAATCCGCATCAAATCCAATGGACGTGAGCACAAAACTGGTCAACGCTATAAGAGAAGTATTGGGCGCAAGCCAAATCGGCGCTGCAGCACCAAAAGTTGCTGCAGCCGAAACCAATGATTCTGTGCGCAAAGGACCAATCTTTAGCGGTGCTGCATCATGGTACGGCGGACGCTTCCACGGACGCCGCGCCGCCGACGGCACCAGATTTGACCAAATGGGCTTAACTGCAGCTCACAGAAGTTTGCCTTTCGGCACCAAATTGCTCGTCACCAATCGTCGCACCGGTAGTTCTTGCATCGTTCAAGTTAATGACCGCGGACCATTCGTTGCCGACAGAGTGATCGACCTCTCTCGTGGTGCTGCCGAACAGTTGAATATGATTTCGTCCGGCGTGGCGATGGTCGACTGCGTAATTCTTCACTAATTCAATTCGAATCAGCTCTAATTTCAGTTTTCTATCTGGTCACCTGGATACGAAACCAGAAAGTACTGCCCTTTCCTTCTTCGCTATCAACAGCGATAGTGCCGTTGTGTTGCTCGACAATTGTTTTGCAGATTGCCAGACCTAATCCGGTGCCACCTTTTTGTTTGGCATCAGCTGCTTCGACTTGCTGAAATCGCTCGAAAATGACATCGCGATATTTGGCAGGCACCCCTCTACCCTGGTCTGTCACTCGCATCTCGAGAGTATCGCCTTCGAGTTTGTGTGAAACAGTGACCAATCCCTGCGGTGGCGAAAATTTGACGGCATTAGAAATCAAATTGACTAAAACTTGCACGATGCGATCCGCATCAACATAAATCTCGCTTTCAACTCCTGCATCTTCCGGTTCGATCTGAAGACGTATCCCTTTTGATTCAGCAAAGGTGCGAGACGCTTCATCTGTAGATCGAAGTATCTCTCCAAATTCACTGCTGCTTTTGGAAACATTCAGAGTACCTGAGTCCATTTTTTCGAGATCAAGCAAATCAGTAATTAGTTTCATCAATCTGCCGACGTTGGCTTCTGCGCGTCCAGCTTGCTCAGTAACGGTGGTCGGCAATTCACCGAACGCACCCATCTCAAGCAATGCCAAAAAGCCTGACACCGCCGTCAGTGGCGTGCGCAACTCATGGCTCACCATTGAAACAAACGCTTGCCGCATACGTTGAATTTCTTGGCGCTCCGACACATCGAGTACGATGCCTAAAACGCGCTTGCCATCCTGATTATCGAAATCAGTAATTGAAAATTCAACAGGGAAAATTTCGCCATCACTTCTCAAACTCTGCAATTCATGAATTTTCCCAGTTGCCTTATCTTTTATCTGTGTTGCAAAATCTTCCTCGCTTACAGCTGCAGGCCTGGCAAACAAAGATGCCAGAGACCGCCCGACTAAGGCACCTTCCGACACTGCAAACATGCTATCCAGCGTGGGGTTTGAAAATTCTACTGCACCAATTTCATCGACTATCAGAAGTCCGATTGGCACCTTTTCAATAATTGCTCTGACTCGCTGCTCGCTCTCCTTAAGTAATTCTTCCTTCAAACGAAGAGTGAAAGCCATTTCGTGAAACACTGCGTCAAGCGAAGCAATTTCGTCGGCACCACTTAATTGACTGTTTAACTTTTCACCAGATTTCATTCGCTTTGTATTATCGACAAGAGTATTCAATCGCGAAGTGATACCTTTGTTGAACATTAAAACAAACAAAAAAGCGAGCGCCGTATTGACGGCAAAAGCCGCAATCAAAAGCTGTCGATTGCGCTCACGGCCTCGCCTTTGAGTGGCAGGACTATCTTCCTCAATCTTCTTTTGTGCTCTCACCAATGAAAGCAAATCTTGAGCAAGTGCATTAAATGTCGGCTGCAAATGTATGCGTTCGCGAATTCCCAAGCGTGCTGCCACCAGAAATGGTTTGGTATCAATAGCGGTTTTGATCCGGTCCAAAATTTGCATACCGGTTTTCAAATTGCCTTCTACTCTTTTGAGAATAGGAAAGTTCTCGGTATCTTCAGCCAGAGCGGCTTTCAACCAATCAACCGTCTGAAAAGTTTCATCCCGTGAGTGTATATATTTTGCT
>JACMKL010000375.1 GCA_014380105.1 Candidatus Melainabacteria bacterium | reverse complement strand
TTACCGCGTCCATGCTTGGACTGGTTGTCGCCACAAACCTCTTCCAGATGTTCTTCTTCTGGGAATTGGTGGGCGTATGCAGTTATTTCTTGATTGGTTTCTGGTGGTACAAAGAAAGCGCCGCGCGCGCCTGTATGAAAGCTTTCGTCATCAATAGAATTGGTGACTTCGGATTTTTAGTCGGCATTCTCTGGTTCTTCGCGATCACTTATAACGTCTGGGCAGGTCATCCTGTTTTGATGTTCTATGACAAAGGCGGAATTGATATTGCTGGCGTTATCGAAAAAGCTTACACCGCAAAGGTTCTCGATGCTCAAACGCTCGGTTTGATCTCGATGGTTATGTTTATGGGACCAATGGCTAAGTCTGCGCAATTCATGTTGCACACCTGGTTGCCGGATGCGATGGAAGGTCCTACACCGATTTCCGCTCTCATCCACGCTGCCACCATGGTTGCAGCGGGCGTCTATCTCGTTGCCCGCGCCTATCCGATTTGGCAATTGCCTGATGGCTCGCCAGGCGGCATGGGACTGACTTTCGTAGCCTTAATTGGCGCCGCTACTGCATTCATGGCAGCAACAATTGCGATGAGTCAATACGACATTAAGCGAGTGCTTGCCTGGTCTACAGTTTCGCAACTCGGCTATATGTTTGTCGGATTGGGCGCTGGCGCCTTCACCGGCGGCTTATTCCACCTCTTCAATCACGCTTTCTTTAAAGCGATGCTCTTCCTTTGTTCTGGTGCCGTCATTCACGGACTGGCTGGCGAGCAAGATATAAGAAAGATGGGCGGCTTGAAAAAGGCGATGCCCTGGACCGCTGGCTGTTTCTTGATTGGATGTCTTTCAATTTCCGGTTGCCCGGGCTTGAGCGGTTTCTTCTCTAAAGATGAAATCATCGGCGCTGCAACTACGATGGATTGGCGCTTAGGCGCGGTTATGATTTTGACCGCCGGTTTGACTGCCTTCTATATGTTCCGCGTTTACTTCATGACATTCGAAGGGGCATACCGCGGAAACGCGCATGCCCACGAGTCACCACCTGTCATGGTGGCACCACTTGTTGTGCTTGCGATCCCATCAATTTTTTCCGGTTATCTCGGATTTAATTTTGATATCCTGTCCAAAATTCCTTTCAATGGCGAAACTGGACCCGCAGTGGCTAACGCTTTTGCATCTTTCGTCTACTTCAAGCAGCCGCACTTTGAAGGCATGAATGGCGTAGTCATGTTGTCTTCAATTGGCATGGCGCTGGCCGGATTTCTGGTCGCATATCTGATGTATGTAGCTGGCTCCATTAAATGGAATCAAGCTATTACCGAAAGCAAATCGCCGCTCATACAAGGGCTCTATCAGTTTTCTTTCAACAAATGGTATTTCGACGATCTCTATATGGGATTGCTACAGAAGGGCATCCTGCCTGGCTTCAAAACGATGTGGAATCTGCTCGACATGCTCGTTGTCGACAATATCGTCAATGGCGTGGGCATGCTCACTGCCGGAACCGGCGAAGCTTTGCGTTATGCCCAAAACGGCAGAGGGCAATACTATGCGCTCGTCATATTCGGTTGGGTAGCCGGTTTGACTGTGTTGGTATTTTTCATGCGCTAAGGCCCGGCATTTTGATTTCAGAATTGGATTTTAGAAGAGGATTGAGTTAATGGCTTCCGAACCACACGATCACAGCACCTGCGGCGGTCACGGACACGATCACGGGCATGACCACAGTCATGACGCTCATGATCATGCTCACGACGGACATGACCACGACCATGGCGACAGCCACGGCGATGCTCATGGACACGGCGGCGGTGTCGAATTCGTGCCAGTCGGTAGCGCTCATGACTCTTTTCTTCTTCTCTGTGCAGCTCTCGCCGCAGCCGGTTTGTGCTGGATGATGTTCTTCTGGTCTCAAGGCGGAGTGCCGCTCGCTGCCGTGCATCATGAAGGTGCCGAGCATGGCGCAATGTCAGAAGACGGCTCTGGGGCGAAACCTTCAGAGCATGGCGATCATGCAGCGGAAACACCAGGCACGGAAGCGCCTTCGACATCAACTTCTTCAGACGGTTCTACAAATCCCGCAACAAATGCCGATTCAACTTCAGGTACTTCTGACACCCACGGCGAAAGCCCTGCTGTTGAGAGCCCGCAAAGCAGCACCCCGCCTGCCTCGGATGCGACCGCTCCGGCGAGCCATTAATCGGGTTCCAACCTTAGAATCTCACCCTTAATATTCGGTCTTCGCTTGCCATCTGAGCGCGGGCTTATGCTATCTTGTATTCTGGTCAGAAAGACCCTCTGAGGCTGTGTTTTAGCGCGCCGCCCAGTGTTTGTCTATCTGTAAGTCCGTTGCGTTTCGGGCTTGGGGTTCGTTGAGGTAGGTAAAAAGGAAATGCAAGAAGTCACAATTGGAATCGCAGGAGCTGCCGGTGACGGTCTCGATAAGTCGGGCGACACTCTGGCAAAAACTTGTGGACGCTCCGGTCTGCACGTTTATGCGTACAACTGCTATCAGTCGATTATCCGCGGCGGCCACATCTGGCTGAAGGTGCGCATCGGCGACGAGAAAGTTTTGAATCACGGCGACAAACTAAACGCTGTGATTTGTCTTAATCAAGACTCGTTGGAAAGACATGCCCCTGAAGTAAATGAAGGCGGCGTCATTATTTTCAACTCGGACAAATTGAAATTAGATCCAACATTGGTGCCACAGGGCGTACAAGCGCTCGGTTTGCCAATGACCGAAATCTGCAAAGAAGTTGTTGCCGAGCACGGCGCACTTCAACCCATCATGCAAAACACAGTTGCAGTTGGTGCAGTTTTGGCACTCGCCAAATTCAGTCTGGAAGACGCTTCGAGCGTAATGCATGACACCTTCGCTCACAAAGGCGAAAAGATCATCAACCTCAACGTTTCACTACTGAAAGTTGGTTTTGAATACGCCAATGCGAATGCTAAAGCATTCACCAAAGAGTGGACATTCTCCAAGAAGAGACGTCCATTCCTGACCGGTAACGAAGCAATCGCGTTCGGTGCGGCTGCTGCTGGTTGCAAATTCTACTCTGCATACCCAATGACACCGGCTTCGACAATCCTTCACTGGATGGCTAACCACGCTACTGAAGTCGATATTTGCGTCAAGCAGTGCGAGGACGAACTTTCGGTAATCAACATGGCAATCGGCGCCGGTATCGGTGGCGTGCGCTCAATGTGCGGTACCGCTGGTGGTGGCTTCGCTCTGATGACTGAAGCGATTGGTATGGCAGGCATCATGGAAGTTCCTGTTGTTTGCGTCGAAGTACAACGCGGCGGACCATCAACTGGTCTTCCAACCAAGACAGAACAAGGCGACTTGTTCCAAGTCTACGGCGCATCGCAAGGCGAATTTCCTAAGATGATCATCGCCCCTAGAGACATCGCTGATTGCTACGACTCTACTGTTGAATCGTTCAACGTTGCAGACAAATTCCAATTGCCAGTGCTTTTGATTTCTGACCTGCTCTTGTCTGAACACCCAGAAACAGTAGATCCTGAAGCATTCTACAGAGACACCAAACTCGACCGTGGCGAACTCGTCACCGAATGGTCCGAAGCACAAGGCAAGTTCAAGCGCTTCAGATTTACCGACAGCGGTATCTCACCACGAGCACTTCCTGGAACTGCAAATTGCAATTTCGTCTCCGCAACAGACGACCACGACGAAGAAAGCATCCTGATTTCAGACATGTTTACCTCGTCACCAATCAGACGCAAAATCAGTGAAAAGCGTTTCCGCAAAATGGACTTGCTTCTCTCCGAACTTCCAGCACCAAAATTGGAAGGACCTGCCGATGCCGATGTCACCCTCGTTTGCTGGGGATCAACTTCAGGCGTAGTCTGTGAAGCTGCAGAATTGTTGACCGCAGCTGGTATCAAAACCAACTTCCTGGTCATCAAATACATCGTTCCTTTCCACGCCAAAGAAGTTACCGAACTTCTCACCAAGGCCAAGAAGAAAATTTCAGCCGAAGTTAACTTCACCAGCCAAATGGCTCGCTACATCAAAATGGAAACCGGTATCTCGATGGATGGTCACATCAATCGTTATGACGGTGAGCCACTCGAGCCAAGAGAAATCATGCAAAAAGTTCAAGATATCCTGGCTGGCAAAAAGCTCGACCTTGATGTCTCCGAAGCAGACGCTAGAGAAATGGCATACCACTATCTGCGCACCCACTTCTCCGAAAAGCTGCGTCCTGTCAAAGTTACACAGGAAGCATCCAACGGATACGGTGAGCCTATCTGGAATGTCGAACTCGTTGAAAGAGCAACCGGCAAACGCGGCGGCGGCATGAAAATTGGCGCACGCACCGGAGCTACTTATTCCTTTGAAAAGGAACCGGTCGAGGCCAAATAGTGAATGCAGGCTGCTGAGCCTGTATATGCAATCTTTTTACTGGAGACGTACGAGAAATGGCTACTGTTATTGAACTTCCAATCGAAACATACAAAGGACCAGTCGAACCTGACTGGTGTCCAGGTTGTGGAGACTTCGGTGTGTTGCGCTCCGTGCAAACGGCAGCCGGCAAACTAGGTATCCACCCTAAAGACTTGTTGGTAGTATCCGGCATCGGCTGCTCATCCAACTTGCCTGGATTTATCCATGCATACGGCATTCACAGTCTGCACGGCAGAAGCGTTCCGGTTGCAACCGGCGCTCACCTCGCCAACACAGACTTGAAAGTTGTCATCACTGGTGGTGACGGAGACGGATACGGCATCGGCGTTGGTCACTTGATCCACGCAATGCGTAGAAACCTCGATATCACTTATGTGGTCATGGACAACCAAATCTATGGTTTGACCACTGGTCAAACATCACCAACAACCGCTAAGGGTCACAAAACAAAATCGACTCCTAACGGCAACTTCGAATCACCATTGAATCCGCTAGTGCTCGCCATCACATCAGGCGCTACATATGTAGCTCGTGGTTTTTCAGGCGAACAAAAGCAATTAGGCGAACTGATCGCTGGTGGTATTGCTCACAAAGGCTTCTCATTGATTGACGTGTTCAGTCCTTGCGTAACCTACAACAAAATCAACACCTACCCTTACTTCAAACAACGCGTCTACAAACTTGAAGACGAAGGCTACGAACCAAACGACTTCTACAAGTCAATTGAGAGAGCCTACGAGTGGGGCGAAAGAATTCCTCTGGGCGTCTTGTACAAAACTGACCAAGAAACCTACGAAGACAACGAACCAGTGTTGCAGAAAGGACCGTTGGTCAAGCAAAAACTTGGTCTTTCGGAACAAGTGCACAATTCACTGATCGAAGAGATGATCTAAGAGCAAACGGTTATCTGATTGGCTCAATAGAAAAATGTAAGAAGGGCGGGGAGAAATCCCCGCTCTCTTTGCGTTTGGGGCTATTTAGCAACTCGGAAACATTGGATGGCTATCTTGAGCACATCTTCCTCGGAGTACCGACAATGCCACCAGTCGAACGAATTTCAGAAGTGAGCGTAGCACCACAAAGTACTACTGACTTTTCACTGTTCAATGATGCCTACAACTTTTCGCTTTCTACTGAATCAACAAACAGGAATTCAACAAAGCGTCCCAATGCATTGCCTGAGAGTCTCGACTTCACACCGCTCTCTCCGTACGAGCAAGTCAAAGATGAAGTGAAAATTCTGAAGAGAACTGATGGAAAAGAAATCATCACAACAACCTCAGATAATGGCACTCTGGTGGCTTTTGAGATGAAAGGCGAATTTAAATTGACCAGGGATGAAGATGGTAAAAGCTGGACCTATGTAGACAAATTTGGCAAAGATTTCAAGCCCATGACGATTTCCAATGTCAAAGTTTTGCCTGACGGAACCTTTGCACTTGAAGGAAACCTTCGCGACAATCCGAGTGAGAAGTGCACTCTGACTGCATCTAGCGATGGGACTTTCAAGCTTAGCAAAGATTCGGATGGAAAGAAGGTTGAGATTGTAGAATCAAAGACTTCTGTAGTAAAGACCGATGCAAATGGTAGCTTTGAAAGGCGAAATGACGGTACAGTCGTTATCAAACCGATTGGCGGTGGTGCATTGGTCGCAGACATAAAAAATGACACCCTATTGGTCACTTATCCTGACGGACGCAAAGTTACGTCGGAAATGTCCAGGGATGAAAAAATCAAATACGCGGGTGCGACTTCCGCAAAAGTGATATTTAACGGCAACACATTTGATATTACGGTAAATCAAAAATAGAAGATTTAAAAAGCCCTTCTCGAATTTCGAGAAGGGCTTCTGTTTGTCTTAATTGCTCTTGTCTAGCTGGTTGTTTTGGTCATATCGGCTTTAGGCTGATCGAGGCGAACAAGCATCATTGGCTGAGTATTCGTAGGTCCGTAGTGAACTAAAACCGGTGCATCAGCTTTAGTCAGGTCACTCAAACTGGTATCAAAAACGGTTTTATTGTTTTGACCCAAAGTGAATGAAACGCGCTGAGTTTTTTTATCCAACGCGCCGTAGATAGTTGAGGTCTCGTTGGTGAGCTGATTGAAGTAATTGCCTCTCAGCGTGCCATCTTTATCGATTGCAATTTGGAAAAGCATTGATGATTCAGTTTGACCAGGTTGCGCTAAGGAGAACACTCCAAGCGGTTTCCAGTCGCCCGCATCGGTTGCTTCACCACTTCCATCCGTACTATCGGACGAAGAATCTTGTGACCCTTGAGTTGCCAGTTTTGATGCTTGATCATAATAGTTAACCGCCGTACCCTGAGGTTTCCCATCAAGATAAACGTTGTCGCCTTCATAGGTAATGTTGGTGACTGAAGATGGACCGTTGTTACTGTTGGTTGTGGTGGTGGAATTACTGCCACCGCCGCCACCACCACCACCGCTGCCAGCTAATGCTGCAATACCCAGAAATGATGTCAGTGACGAAACACCCATGAATGTCCACGCCATTGCTGAAGACCAGCCTGGGCAATACCAGCCGCCAGGATAGCCCCACCAGGCACCATGTCCATAACCGCCATAACCATAGCCGTATCCGTGATATCCATAGCCACCGTAGCCACCCCAGTGATTGAAATTATTCACGTTGTAGCTATTGAATGAATTGCGGACACTATTATTGTTGAAGGTGTTGTTGGTCTGATTCCAATTTTTATAGTGGTTATTGTTGTTGAAATTTCCGTTTTTCCAATTGGAGGCGTGACCGAATCCACCGTCAGTTGGGAAGTGTCCGTTGCCGCCCCAATTTTTGTTGCCACCATTGTCCCAGCCTGAATGGTTGCCGCCAAATCCGGGCTTGTTATCAATTCCACCGCCACCTAAATTGGGCTTATTAGTGAAATTGCCGAAATCACCTTTGCCGAAATCGCCTTTATTGAATCCGCCAGCGCCATCGTGTCCAAATCCAGAATCTCCAAATCCTGACTTGCCGAAGCCGTCTCCGCCGGATTTGGAAATATTATTGAAGCCACCGCCGAAGCCACCTTCGTGACCTCCACCACCGAAGCCGCGATCAAATCCTCCGCCGCCGCCGCTGAAGCCACGATCAAATCCGCCACCGCCGCCACCGTGGAAGCCACCAAAGCCTCCGCCACCGCCGCCACCGCGGAAGCCACCAAAGCCTCCACCGCCACCACCATGAAATCCCCCACCGCCGCCAAATCCGCGGGCGAGTGCAGGCAAAGTTGTCTGTCCTAAAATTGAGATGCTCAAGCAAATAGCTGTAAGAGCTGCAAAATTTCGCATAAGTAGTTCCTATTTTCCTTAGCTATTGGAGGGCCTATTGAGAAATACGCTTGACCAACAATGGCTCTGAGTCTGGGAATACGACGCCACCAGCGTTACGTTTCAGTGACTGCCAGGAAAAGGCATTTTTATCTTCCACAGTAATTACATTGGTTGCAGTTGAGTCCCAACCGGAAGGCTCGATACCATCTGCATCAATAACCCACTTGTTAGCATTCTTCTTCCAATTGCCATATCCAAATCCGCCGTTCGAATCAAAATGCCATGACACAATTTGATCTTTAGTCGGATCCCATCCAACCACTTGCACGTCCATTTTTGGCTCTGCACCTGGTTTTGTCATAATATATTTGAGCTGAATAAAGTGCCCGTTGCCAACTTTCTCGGCTGACATTTTGACTTTTGCATCACCTTGCTCTGCTGCCCAGTTACCCAATAGCCAATCAAGGTCAGCAAGGCTTGCAGCGTCAGTTTTTGGTTTTACGGTTATCTCGCTTGCAGATTGAATGAGCCAGCTGCCGTCTTTGTTTTGCAGAAGCATCGTGAAGCGCGCACCAGTTTCTTTGCCACCATCTTTTTTGCGAGTTGTGGAACCTTCCACCCACGCGGTGTCTTTTCCTACCAATCGCAGCACTTCGGCTTCCAGTGCTAAAGCTGAGTCTGGCTCTGCCTTGACGTTGGACAGAAAGCGTTCTTTGATTGCTTGTCGTCCTTGCAGTTTGACTCCGTTTTCATCTAGATAAGATCCGTCCAGAGCGAAAAACTGTGACATCTTTTCGCCGTCACCCTTGGCGGCAGCGTTAGCTAATGAAGAAAGCTGCGAACGAATTGCACTTTCGCTAGTTGCGCTGGCAACAGTAGTTTTTGCCTTTGTTGATTCCTGGACTTTGACCTTCTTTGTAGATTTTGCCGAAGCTGCATTCGGGAGAATCATTGGGATCAAAGAAATCGTTAAAGCGGCGAGTGCCAGTTTCTTTAGCTTTGAAGTGCTCATAGCTTCCTCTATTAGTTAGTTAGGACTCGAATCGTCGTCTGCATAGCGTCGTCTCGTCAATCTATATATGGGACCAAATTTGGGACCAATCCGGGCAAAGTTTTGCGCAATTTGAACGGAATAGAATAGTATCCGACTCCAAGAAACCTAACAGTACCGTTTCAACCTGAGGTTTGTGTGAGGAAGTTAACATTATGGTATTTTCACCATTGCCCTTTAATGGCAGAGATGGCATTCTAATAACAACAAAAGGCGTTGCACTTACTTCACTTGATTTCCGATGATCTGACAGTCATCAGAAGGAGCTTTCATGCCGCAATCTATGGACCGTTCGCTGGTATCTGGAGCAACTCGTACTCGTCGTGTCACACGCGAAGATGTTGCCAAGTTAAAAGTGAAGTCCGAGCCCAAAGGAATCCAATCACTTTTCCGCGGTTTCGGTAACTTCTTCAAAACAATGGGAGCAATGTTTTCCTTCAGCAAGCCGGCAAAACCGGTGAGCGGCAATTGCAAATCTTTCGGGCACGTAATGCCCACCTCTGGCTGGCAAGCTGGTAAAACACCGCGTTGTGTCGATTGCGGTAATCAAATCGGCGCTCCAACTGAATTGAGAAATTCAGTCTGGAAGAAATAGGACTCGCATCTTTTTTGGCGAGTCGTATAGAGATTGCCCACCATCGTGGTGGGCTTTTCTTTTGGGATTTTTCGATACTTAGCTGAGCGAGCCGTTCAAATTATTGTTGTGCGGTCGATGTCGAACCAGTGGTGGCAGCCGCGCCTTTGGTTGCTGTCTCATTCTTTCCGGTAGTGCCAGCTGCTTCTGTTTCGGATTTCGGAGTTAGACCGAGTTTGGTTGCCGGAGACAATATCAGAGACATGTCAATTGATGAGTGCGGTTCCACTGCAACGTTGATTGGCCAAGATTCTAGACCGGGTAATTTCTCTTTCAAGCGCGCCGTCATGTAGTTGTCGGCGCGATAGCTTGCCTGCACAATCTGTTCGTGCTGGCAGTCGGCTAGGTCGCCTCGCATGATGTAACGCACTCTGTAGCCCATTCCACTGAGTGCTGTTTCCAAATTGCGCGCTTCTTGCTCCTGACCCTTAGGATATTTAATTGTGAAAGTCGGTGGCTTTTCTGTGTCACCGTTGGTAGTGGCAGCGGTGGCTGCATCACTTCCGAAATCAGTTGTCTTCTCAGATTGTTCTGCTACTGAAATTGGTTGATTCAAGATGCGGCTGAACACAACAGCGCAGGCTTCCGGATCCGGAATCCAATAACTACCACCATGAATGTATTCTGGGCGCCCCGGTAGTGTTGCTGTTTGCACCTGGTTGGCTTGAACATCCTTTCCGAAGCTCGCCAACTTTGCCATTTCATCCATGGTCAAATCTGTCACTACATAGTCGTTTGCGAATTTGATCAGTTCTGGAATTTTGAGAATAACCTGCGGCTCTCTGAGTTTTTTCGAGACCTGTCTTAAAAACCACTGTTGACGCTCGATTCGTCCGATATCACCTTTGGGGTCATGTCTAAATCGCACATATTCTTCGGCTTGTTTCGGATCCAAAGTCTGCAGCCCGGGCTCTAGTTGCACATTCAATCCGGCAGCGCGGTCACGATAGCGCATACGCTTTTCGACCATCACTTCGACCGGTCCGAGCATCTCAAAAACTTTCTTCAATCCTTCCGTATCGACGACGATGTAGCGATCGACAGGCACGGCAAAAGCTTCTTTGACAGCTTCAACAGATAGCTGAGGACCACCGAGTGCATGAGCGGAATTGATTTTGTCGATGCCGTGGGCGCCCGGCAGCTTGACTCGACTATCACGCGGTATCGAAACGACGCCAACATGCTTGTTGGATGGATCAAGGTGCACAAGCATCATGGTGTCAGAGCGTGTCTGGAGAAACCTTTGAGCGTGGCGACCATTGGAGTCCACCCCCATGACAAGGATATT
This sequence comes from Candidatus Melainabacteria bacterium, assembly GCA_014380105.1. Taxonomy (GTDB): domain Bacteria; phylum Cyanobacteriota; class Vampirovibrionia; order Obscuribacterales; family Obscuribacteraceae; genus QKMZ01. The sequence goes on along the minus strand of JACMKL010000375.1, from coordinate 10,276 downwards.
CATCTCGTGGTCGAGCTGAGGCAGCATCGATATTTTCGGCATTTGCGGAAATGACATCGGCTGAGCCGGTTGTGATGTGGTCGAAGGCAGGCTCAAATGCGCTACTTGCGCTCCCGGGATGCCTGGAAAAATAGGTCGCTTGGTAAAGTGAATAATGCTAAGCCCGACCATAACTCCAAACACAGTTGCCCCCAGCATCTGGAGGGCGCTTGGTGAATCAGGGTGATTAGCGCTCAAGAATTTATCCCGCCTCCGAACCGGAAGCTAATGTTTACAACCTACATCTAAAAATATTATCTCTACATCGATTAGCTATACTGAACGAAGCATAAGATTTGAGAGAGATTTTACGAGCATTTAATCAGAGGAGCGTCTGCCGTGTTGTTATTCCTGGACACCGCCAATGTTGAAGAAATCAAGGAAATTAACGCCTGGGGCGTGCTTTCCGGCATTACCACCAATCCCACACTCATCGTTAAAGAGGGAAAGGATTTCAAAAAAGTCGTTAAGGAGATTTGCAACATTGTTGACGGACCTGTCAGCGCGGAAGTGACAGCTACAGACGCTGAAGGCATGATCAAGCAAGGACTGGATATCGCTACCTGGGCAGATAATGTCGTCGTTAAATGTCCACTGACTGAAGCCGGACTGCAAGCAACCGCGCACCTTTCCAAGAAAGACATCAAGGTCAACGTCACTCTGTGCTTCTCGGCTAACCAAGCCCTGTTGGCAGCTCGCGCCGGCGCTTACTTCATCAGTCCATTCGTTGGACGCCTGGATGACATCAACCAGGATGGTTGCGCTCTCGTTGAAGAGATTGTCGAGCTCTATCACATGCAAGCTATCGAAACTCGAGTTCTGGCGGCCAGCATTCGTACACCACAGCAAGTCACCCGCTGCGCGATTGCCGGTGCAGATGTGGCAACGCTACCTTTCAAGGTCTTCAAAATGTTGGTCAAACACCCGCTCACAGACGCAGGTCTCACCCAATTTTTGAAAGATTGGGAAAAGGTGACAGCCGAACAACCGGTCGCAGCCAAAAAATAGGCATCCTGGTCAGTTTTGACAATTTCACGAGCTTGGAGCATTTTGCTCTGGCTAAAAGTGTGGCTTGATGCGAAAATCGGCTCATAGCGCTAGCCGTTTGCAGGTTTATGTCGACCAAAGTTTCTACGATTTCTGAGCAGTCCCACGGTCCAAGTGGCTTCATTGAGCTGGAAGGACAAATGCTTGTCGTGGACTACGGCAAAATTTTTCTGGACGGCGCAGAAGTTGGATACATTTTCGAAGACGGTTATGTCAAAGGAAGCTTCGGACCGCTTACCGAAAAGCACGGATTGGTGGCGATCGATGACATCGAAGGATGCATTTTTCGCGGCATCGATTCTTCGGGAATGGAACTTGATCTGCCTGGCGTGCGAGTTGGTCCGGATGGAACGCTGAATTACAACGGTGTCGTTCTGCATGTGATCAACGGTCGTCTGGCAACAAAAGACCATCGTCTTGTCGGTGAGTTTGACGACGAAGGGATAATTTATGCACGCGATCGAGACATCAAAGATCCGCGCCGCAAGCTTGATGAAAACACGCAGCTTAACTGTGTTTTTGAGGGAATTCGTTCTGATGGAACAGAATGGAATCACGAATTTGCCAGACCACTTTACAGAAAAAACCTCACGTATTCCGACAACGAAATAGTTCGTTATTTCGACGATTTCGATAAATTGAACACGCCTCAAAAACAATACGTCATGGAAAGCATGCGCTTGTGGGCTGCTACTGGGCTTCTGCAAATCGTCAGGAAAAGCGAAGGCGTGGCACAATTTGGAAATGTCAGACATGGTGCCGCAGGTGTCACCGGTGTCAGGCACGGCAACGTCACTCTGGACAAAGACGAATTTGAAAAAGAAATTATGCTCTACAAGCGTTTCGGTGCGCTTGCTGTTATCGCGATTCGCTTACAACCGTACGTTGAAGTGCGCGTCAATCTAGTTGTTTCTCACGAATTCGGGCACCAATTAGAATTCATTCTTTCGCAAGCGTCTCAAACTCGCATCACAGAACTGTACGAAATCCATAAAACTAAGAGCGTACGTCACTATCCTGTGCCAAACGGATACGAGGGCTTTGCCGAAGTATTGACACCACAGCAGGTGCATCAGCGAGTATTTATTTCCGGATATGCTCGCACCAGCATGCATGAATATTGGGCTGAATGCGTGGCTGCATTTTCTGTTAAAGAAAGTCGAAAAATGTTGAAAGAGCTCGACCCTGCTGCATTTGCTCTACTTCGGGAAGTGGTTTTAAATCCGGCAAAAATGTTGAGACCGGTTTTTAGAGAACAAATAGTGGATTTGCAAACTAGTCTGAAAATTGGTGGCGAATACACCGACGATTTGCTTGCAGATGACTGATGCTCGGGTTGGGAAACAGTTAGAGCGAAACTAAAATGCGAAATTTGGTACAAATTAGAAGAGGCTGCAGATCATTTGCAGTTTTTTGTGCGTTTACGCTTCTGCTCCAAACTTCGTTGCTTCCAGCATTATCTGCGTCACCGCAACTTCAGCCAACTTTGAAGGCAATTGACCCTTCAGAAGCGAAGTACGATACTTCCGCATCGGCATCAGAACCACAGAATCAAAATCCAAATCCATTGGGGCGGATCAACGGCCAGCCTGTCAGTGGTAATAGACCCGGCGCTATGAATCGCGGCGAATTGGCACCACTCACGCCACAAATGGATAACGGACCGAATTACAAATACACTCCATATCAATCACCGGATTATGGGCAAGGAAATGCGGCGCCTACCTTTCCAGCCGAATCGCAAATACCTGAATTCGGAAAACCATTGCCGCAGTCCACGCAGCCTGGAGCGGGCGGCGCGAATACAGATGGTTTTACCACCAATAAATATGTCCAGGGGGCACCACAAAGTGGTGGCACTCAAGAAGAAACCCGCGTCACGAAATTAGAACAGCAAGCTTTCGGCTCCAGCTATCCGGAGCATGAAGTGCCTGATAGACTCGACCACCTTGAGAAAGAAATTTTTGGAAAACCGACGGAAGCATCTTCGCCGGAGCGAATTGCGCGCCTTGAGCAAAAGCTAAATGTGAAAAGTGCATTTGGTCAAACACCTTCTGCTCAATCAATGGGGCAGGGCTCTATTCCACTGAAGACTGCCAATACCATTTATCCACCAGGGTCGATTGCGGGTCAACCAAAGTTAGTGGCAGAAACTCCTCGCATGGCCGAAGTGCCGATGGCGCCTACGCCTCCCCCTGCTCAGCCGCAAATTGCTTATTCGCCACCACCTGCGGCTTTTAATGCAGGTAATTACCCATATCCATCTCCGCAAGCAAATTATCAGGCTCCGTCAATGCAGCAAGGATATGTTGCGCCGCAGCAGTATCAGCAACCGCCGCAGGCGTACCAGCAGCAACCACCGTCACAGCCATATCAACAGGCATACCAACAATCTGCGCCTCAGGCTTACCAAACACCACAGCAATATCAACAACCCCCCCAGCAGTATCAGCAGCCGCCTCAGCAGTTTCAGCAGCCGCCTCAGCAGGCATACCAACAATTGCCGCCTCAGGCATACCAACAACAGCAATTTCAACAACCTCCCCAGCAGTTTCAGCAACAGGCACCGCCACCATGGCGCGCAGGTGGAACTCCTCAAGCTAAACCTCCACAGCAGCAAGCAGCAGGTCCGTCAGGTTGGGTGACTCCTGGTGCTCCGCAGCAGCAATATCAGCAACAACCACAGCAACAGCAGCAACAAAATTATCCGCAGCAACAGAGCTATCCTCCACAATCGTACGGTCAGCCGCAGTTTGCGCCAGCCAATGGTTATCCGGCGCCGCAGTATGTTCAACCGCAATATCAGGCACCACCGCCGCCGCAGTATCAACAGCCAGGCATGCAGCCACTCTACATATCGACAATGCCGCAGCAACAAGGACTTCAACCCTATGGTGCGCCAGGAGCGGTGCCTCCTGGTGCTGGCGCGAAACCAGTGCAATCAATGCCACCTGTCTCTACCAATTCTGCAATCGCTTCGACCGACTATTATGCGGTCGTTAAAGGCATGCCTTTTGATGAAAAGGCAGGCGAATATACGCAAAGCATTTGGCGCCCGACAAATGGCGTCACTGCTCGGTTTAATCGTTTCCCTATCAAAGTAAGATTGCCTCAGTCATCTCCTGAATCTTGGCGCAAATCGCTAGATGAATCGATGAAGAAATGGGGCGTCTATATTCCGTTGAAGGTTGCTTCGCAAAATGAGCCTGCCGATATTGAGATCACATGGGAAAATCATTTTGCGGATAATCGACTATTGGGAATCACGCGAATGCAGGTATTGCAAGGACATTTGCAAGTGCGTGTTTATCTCTTAAGACCTACTTTCTACCCTCCAGACATTCCAGAGCGTGTTCTGAAAAATGTCTCTCTTCATGAAATAGGGCATGCCATCGGACTTTTCGGGCATAGCGAAAATCCTTCCGATGTTATGTTTGCAAGCGAGCTTTTCTCAGGCAAAGGAAAGGCGGCGCAAGCCAAACCCGGCAATATCACTCAGAAAGATTTGAATACACTGCGTAAGCTCTACGAGGCGCCACAGATGGGGCCGAATATCAATACTTCAAAGCCGATGGAATGGACTTTAAAACTTTAATTCGGAATTGAAAACCAGAAGCTTGACCCAGCTCCGGGCTCGCTGTCCACGCCGATTTTTCCGTTGTGTGATTCGACAATAAGTTTTGAAATTGCTAATCCGAGACCTGTGCCGCCAGCTTTTCGCCCTTCTGAAGTCTGGCTAAATTTCTGAAACAAATGCACCTTTTCATCAAGCGTTAATCCGCGGCCTTTGTCGATTACGGTCACTATCATTTCATTGTCTCGCTTTAAAGTTGTAATTCGAATAGTCGATTCAACCGCTGAGAATTTAATGGCATTGGATATGAGATTGGTTATGACTTGAAGTATTCGATTGCGATCGATGTAAACTTGTTCTGTAGTTGCTTCATTGATGATATCGATTTTCTTTCTTGAGGTAAGGCTAATCACCGTCTGCAGCGATGTGTCGATTAGTTCTTTGATATTTTCTGGCGCTTTATCTAAAACAAGCTGTCCGACCTCGAGACTTTCGAGCAACAACAAATCATCGATCAGGTTTATCGATGTTCCGAGACTTATACGCATTGAATCGAGATGTTTTTTCTTGCGTGGGTCATTTTCCACCTGCGCTTCTTTCAAAATATCCAGTGATAGGGAACACGCCGTGAGAGGGCTTCTAAGATCGTGAGCCATCATTTGCATAAGACCACGTCGATATTCTGCAGCCTCAATCAACTTTGTACTTGCTGTTTGTATCTCAGCATCAAGCTCGCTTAATTCGTCAGTTCCGCTAACTTTTCGCGTGAGTGGGAGATTTAGTGGAAGGAAATGCGCATTTTCAAGGACGAGTTGCAATCTGCCTGTAATGTCTTTTACGAAGAGCAAAATTAACAGCAATGCTAATACAAAATTAGAGGTCAAACCAGCAATTACTGTTGCTCGAACATATGCTTCGGTAACTTCTTCACTTCTTCTGATCCTTTCAAGCTGTGCCTGTTTCTCGTTCATGATCATCATAAGAATTTTGTTTTTCTTGCCCGCTTGTCTCAGAATAAGCCGTACCTTCTTGACACCCTGAAAGACTTCGACTTGCTTAGCGTTAGAGCTGTTCAAAGAGTCCAGTACTTCTTCATCTATGCCAAAGCTTGCATCAAGCTGCTTAACCAACGGAGCAACAAGTAGATCGTCATCAGTCAATTTCTGGAGGATCAAGAATTCGCTGTGAGCTTCTTCGTTTAGTCTTTCGTACTGACGTCGATGTAATTCATTTCCGTTTGTAGAATAGCTGGCCAGTGCTCCGAAGGCATTGGCGATGATAAGGGTGATTTTATTGATGTGTGAGAGAACTACTGTTTGCTTGTGCTCCGAATCGACTAGCTCTTTTGCGTGTGTCAGCGACGCCGATAAAAGAACAATCCAGATCGTGTTGACTGCAAGCGGAATTAAGGCCAGTGCAATGCCTTTGTGAATAATGCGTGGACGAAACATCTCATCATTTTAGCCGCTATTGCCGCTCTGGTAGGTTTAGCTTTCAATTGTTTTTGAGGTCAGTGGACGAAAAACCGCCATACGCCCTCATTTACTGTAAGAAACGCTTTACCTGAGCCAAATTCCCTCTTTTCCGCTATGATCGCCATTGGAGCTGCCTCCCTACACCATGCAGGAGCATTAACCTGCACGTTTATTAGCGCTCTCTCAGGAACGGAAAGCCTGACGGGAGGACAATTTATCTGCTTAAAGAGGAAACTTCTCATGTCTTTTCAAAACAAAGAAATCACCGTTGCACACAGTCCTGATTCTGATGACGCATTCATGTTCTATGCGCTCGCCAAGGACAAGCTGGACACGCAAGGTTTGAAAGTAAATCAGGTGTTGAAAGACATCCAATCACTGAATCATGACGCAATCAACGGCAAGTATGAAGTCTCAGCGATTTCGTTTGCTGCGTACCCATTGGTTCAAGATAAGTACGCATTGATGCCTTGCGGCGCTAGCATGGGATTTAAGTATGGTCCGATGGTAGTTGCAAAGCCAGGCGTCACTAAAGAAGATTTGAAGAACAAAGGGCTCACAGTCGCAATTCCTGGTCAATTGACTACCGCATTTTTGACAATGAATATGTGGCAACCAGGATTGAAATTTGTTGAAGTTGCATTTGACACCATCCTCAAATATGTTGCTGAAGGCAAAGCTGATGCCGGCTTGATCATTCACGAAGGACAGTTGACCTACAAGACCGCTGGACTCGATTTGATTGTTGACCTCGGTCAGTGGTGGTTTGACGAAACAGGTTTGCCATTGCCATTGGGCGGCAACGTTATTCGTAAAGACCTCGGTGCTGAACTGATTGCTTTGTCCACGAAACTGCTCAAAGGCTCGATCGAATACTCGCTCGCTCATCGTCCTGAAGCTCTCGAATACGCACTCACTTTCGCTCGTGATATGCCACCAGAGTTGGCTGACAAATTCGTCGGCATGTATGTCAATGAAATGACTGTTGATTATGGTGATACTGGTCGCGAAGCAATTGCTCGCTTGTTTTCCGAAGCCCTTAAACGCGGCGTCATTAAAGAACCAGTTAAACTTGAATTCGTTGGCGAATTGACTGGCTCTATCAGTTAGTCGTTGACGAGTTAATTGAATTAGAATCGAGTTTGCGGTGGTACTAATTTTGGTGCCACCGCTTCTAATAGATAGCAAGGAGTACAAAATGAAGATCGCTGGTTTATTGGTGGCACTCACGGCTGCTCTAAATTTGACTACTTCTGCGGCAATTTCTGAATCGTTGAAGACTGAGTCTTCGACTGGATTAGCGAGTGCTAGAGCAGTGAGTCCGGTGCAGTTTCCAGGCTTGTGTCGCTTTCCTCTCGGCGACTTTCAGATTACTACTTTGTCGGATGGCACTTGCTCGCTAGATTTGCATGAATTGCTTCTAGGGGCTAGTGTTTCTGAAGTGGATTTTCTCCTCGATAAGCAATGCTTACATAACCCGGTCGAAGCTTCCGTTAATTCATTTTTGATTCAGACTGGTACGAAAAATATTCTTGTCGATACTGGTGCCGGTCAATTATTCGGACCAAAAGTCTGCGGTAAATTGTTGGAGAGTCTTATGGTTGCAGGCCTGAAGCCAGAACAGATTGACGACATTTTGATTACTCACGTACATACAGATCATTCCGGCGGATTGATGCGTGATGGCAGAATGTTATTTCCGAATGCCACTATTCATGTGGGTAAGCCTGACGTTGATTTCTTTCTTGATTCGTCGAATTCTGAGAAGACCGGGTACGGAATTAAATACTTCGAAAGCGCGCAAAAAACACTCAAGCCATACGTCGATGCTGGAAAGGTGAAAACGTTCAGTGGTATTTTGGAAATATTGCCAGGAATCACAGCGACATTGCACCCAGGTCACACTCCTGGAAGTGCTTTTTATCTGGTGAAAAGTAAAGATCAGAGCATTCAATTCTTAGGTGATGTAATTCACTGTTCAGCTGTTCAAATGCCCCGACCAGATATCACAATCAAGTTTGATGTCGACTCGACGAAGGCCGCAAAAGTGCGTTCGGAAGAACTTGCTCATTTTGCAAAAGATAAGCAAATGATCGCTGCTCCCCATCTCCCATTCCCTGGAATTGGCTATGTTCAAGCTGAAGGAAAAGGTTATCGTTGGATTCCGAAAGAGTATAGAAATCGCGAATGACAGATGTTCCTGACTCGAGCAGCCTGGCTGATTTAGTCTCTATATCGAGAGCGTCTAAAGATAACGCCGCAGAAATAGCCCTTGTGTTTAGAGCATCTTTTCGTGTGGCGCTTCCATACCTGCCCGAACTTCACACTGCTGAAGAAGATTTGCAATTCTTTTCTGATAACGTTTTGCCTAGCAATGAAGTGTTTGTTGCTAAAGACATCAAACAGCGTATCGTAGGATTTATAGCTTTCGACGAACAGTGGGTGCATCACCTTTATTTGCTCTCCGAGTTTTTGGGTAGAGGCATTGGTGGAAGACTTTTGAATATTGCGAAAAATGATAGGAGCAATCTACAACTTTGGGCCTTTCAACGGAATGAAAGAGCTCGTCAATTCTACGAAAAGCACGGTTTTGTCGCTGTGAGATCTACTGACGGTGCGGAGAATGAGGAGAAAGAACCGGACATATTGATGGAATGGAATTCCCCTCACAATAAAAGAACCTGATCCATTGATTTTTACGGAGCAAAATTCATCGCACGAGGTGCAAACGCCGGAGCGATGATTGAGATTGCTCTTGCCGCTGCAGGAATAAGTGCGGGATTACTTGCACAAATTCCAACGACGCCAAGCACGCAGACCACAGCTAAAGCCATTTTAAGAGCTTCTTTTGCTTCTTCTGAGAGATCGAGCAACTCTTCTGGGTTAGGCAACCAATCATTAGGGTCTGTCGGTTTGTCTTTGTCCTCTGGATTCTTGTCGCCGCCCTTCTGACCAGGAAGAATGATTGGCACCTTTCTGATCTTCATCAAGTATTGGCAGTCGCCATTTGCGTTCGGTCCTAGAGTGTTGAGCAAGTCTTCAGAACTCGCAAAGCCGAATTCCTTCAACGTTGATGCAGGTGTTTTCTTTAGAAGTGCAATATCGTCTTTGCTTAAAACCAGCGAAAGCTTCGGTTCAGGTTTTTCATCAACAGCTAAATTTTCGAGTTCAGCGCTTTTTGTTTTCATGATCATAAAATCCTGGTTGGTGCCTATGCAGACATTCAACCAGCAGTCAGGGACGTGTTTAGGGCTAAGACGGGGCGAATTCGGGTCAAAGCATTAAATCGAACAACATAGTAGCTTAGGCTCTCTCTCGCGTTTGAGCGATGACATTTTGCATTCTATTTAGTCCATGCGTGACATAGCTGATCCAAGATTTGTAACCATTCTCTGCGGCTTACCGCTGCCATCGAATTCAATTACGAATGTGCAGCTGTTGGCAGCAGGTCCAGTCCATGTGCAGGATCCGGATTTACCATCTGGGTTAATTTGTCCCATTCCCACTTCGTTGAATTTGGGATTTTTCCAACCAAAGCTTGTTCCCTTTTGCCAGACTTTATACTTCGCACCATTCGAGCCCATCCAGTTGCCTTGCACCTGCGGCGCAATTGCTGTCACGCTCGTTTGAGCTGATAAGGCTTGTTGTCCGTTTGCTTGCGCGAGTGCCAACATCTCTGGTCTGATCAATACGACTCCATCATTGCAGGTCATTTTCATTGCTCTGCCACTTCCATCTGTATCTATGATCGCGGTGCCGGCACCGTTATTAGTACCACTCCATTGTGATGCTTGCATTTTACCGTCTTCGCTAATCATGCCGCGGCAAACTTCATTCATCTCCGGCATCTCCCAGCCGATGGACCGACCCTTTTGCCAATAGTTGTACTTCACGCCGTTGGAGCCTACCCAGAGTCCTGAAACGTCAGGAATTGTGCCAGCTGCGAGCGAGTGTGATTGGGCTGATGGGGAAGAAGTCGATGGAGCCGCTGAGGCGATTGTTGTCGGTTCATCAACATCAATTAAAGCTTTGCGTGGTTCGCTAGGTTTGATTGCAAGAAGGATGTCTTCGCCTTTCCACTTGCTCAATTCCAAGACAGGTGTTTGCATGACACCACGCTCTGCTGCAACTTGTTGCTGCA
>JACMKL010000374.1 GCA_014380105.1 Candidatus Melainabacteria bacterium | reverse complement strand
GAATTTGGTAGATCATTGGCTGAATCTTCCACCGGTACAGATCAACAGGATTTGGCGGAACACTCAAGCGTTATTCAAATGACAGACATCAATTGGAAGGAAAAGCTTTCGCAAAACGAAGCAAGATACTCGTCGTTGAATTTTTGCGCTTGTGCTTGTGCAGCCGAAAAAACTTAGCTGCGGTTCGCCGCACATTTTCATGATCAACCCGAAGGAAGCCCAAAAGTTGAAAAGGCGAGAATGCTTTTTATCCAATGGTGCAATTAGAAAAAAGATTGGAAATAATAGAATCCTTTCGGAAAATCCTTTTTTTCAATTCGCATACAATGACAATACAAGCACTTTGCGCACACATTCTATTAGGCGTTGAAAAAGGATGCAGCACTAGACCTTCCGCCACATTTGTGAGATCGACACACCGAAACAGATCGATTATCCGGTGGCAAACAATTACAGCCAATTTTCATATGATGGACCCTGGAGAAGTACGAGGTCAGTTGAATACGCTTCTGCCTAAATCACGAGTAAAAAACAATTTGTCTGAGTTAATTCAAGGCTAAAGAAACTGTTCTACAAATTTTGCCTGAAAATATTGACGGCGGCAGAATTACTCCTGCCGCCGTATCAATGCTAACCAACAAGTTAGAGATCTGTTCGTTTAGAAAATGCGATTAAGCAAGTTTCCGATTGAAGATCTGGTGTTGTAGCCGTAATTGTTGTAGCCATTATTTAGATAACGATTGTTATTCCAATTGTTAGACCATCTGTTGTTGTTGTTTGGCTGACAATATTGTTGGTTGTTTACCCATCTATTATTATTGTTGTTGTAATAGGGGTTATAACCGTATCCGTATTGCTGCTGCGCCGCTAAATTTTGTTGATTAGCTATGTTATTCATATACATTTGCATTGCCAATTGATTCAACTGTTGTTGGTTGTTATCTCTGGCTTGAGCTTCTGTAGGCGTGAAGGCAGCGGTCGAAAGTGCTAAAACACCTGCGATAAGTCCGAGTGTAATCTGTTTTTTCATGGGACATAGCCTCCTTGCTCTCACGAGTAGAAAGACGTGGGCACCATTGATTTGTTTCCACATTGAATTATTAAGACTACACAGCATCTGCAAAGGCAGTGATAGTATGAGTTTACAAACCTGCAGTTGAGTTACAACAGCACCTTACTAGGACCAATTTGGTGCCAAAATGTTAGAAAAAATGGCATGTTTGCAAAACAAATACAACTTTAAGCAGGTTGATTTGTTCTATATATAGGTGTCATTTACGACGGCGCCTACGTGGAGAATAGTTCACCTTGGGAACAGGGAAAAGTACATCCTGTTCTGCCTCACGGGCTATTTGAATATTTTTCCAGGTATCTTGAAAAGTGGGATCGCGATGCGGCACGCCAGGACGTCCGTGCATTTTCAACACTTCATGCTCAAGCAGCTCTAGGGCCTCATCTCCAACCTGGATACCAGCTTCTCCATCCGTAAGTATCGCTAAGGTGCCACCATTTTTTGCGCCCAGTGCCTCAGTGCGCCTTATACAAAATCCACACTGTTCGAGAGCGCTACGAACCGCGCTGGCTGCACTATAGGTCACTACCCTACCACCAGGATTATTGCCTTGGTAATTTTTCAAAAGGCGTTTATAACATTGAAATAAATCGACAGTCCATAGATACGGCGCTCGAAGTGGTGAAAATGCGTCATGGAATATAGCATCAAACGAACCAATAAAATCAGCATCATTAGCCAATCTTGGAATAACCTGCCGCAAATCTTCGCGAATCAAATTGATCTCAACTCTAATTTCTTTTGAACTACTTCCACCTGCACCATATCCAACAATTGAGAAGTGGTGCTTTCCGATTTCACCGTCAAATAAGGCAGGACAGCTATTCTTCATAGCATCGTTTAACGGGACAAAGCGCTTATCATTTAGTACGTCATTCAAATGACGCAAAGGTAGTTCATTTTTTTCAATTGCCACCACTTGCACCCGTTCTATTTTAGAAGGCAATTGAGCCAGTTCTGTTAACAGAGCAAAAGTGTTGTATCCCAAACCAAAGCAAACATCCATTACGGCGTACTCTTGCTTCTCAACGGCATGCTTGTGTAAGTAAAGAGGTTGCACAAAGTTAACCAGTGCTTCTGTGTATGCACCAGCACGGTTGTGAAATAGTTCACCGGTTTCTATATCTTTGAGAGTGATAGAACCATCAGCAGTTATATGAATGGTGTCCGCTTCATTCGGCATCGACAATCAAAACAACTTTTCCGAAATTCTTATCGGCTTGGACATGGCGATGCGCTTCAGCGGCTTCTTTAAGAGGGAAGGTTTCTGCCACAATCGGCTTAAGGTCGCCTTTGATAATTAGAGGGATAACTTGTTTAGAAAAAATGTTTGCGGCATCAATTTTTTCTTCAAGTGGTCTTTTGCGCATTGTGGTGCCGCGGATATCGAGTCTGTTAGCAAGTAATCGTCCTAAGTCTAAGTTAGCCTTGGCACCGGCTACAAGTCCGACCATCATCAATCTTCCTTTGGGCACCATGCAGAGAATATCTTCTTCGACATAGGCACCACCGACACGTTCAAGCACGATATCGACGCCTTTTCCATCCGTCAATTTAAGTACTTCGTCTGCGAATTTTCCGTCCTTCACTAAAATTCCTTCGTGCAGGCCGTGCTGTTTCGCACCATCAAGTTTTTCTGCAGTACGACTGGTGCCGATGGCGCGTCCGCCCAAAGCATTAACTATTTGCAATGCGGCCGTGCCTACTCCGCTACCCACTGCGCTGATTAGCACAGTATCTCCTGCCACGAGTCCTGCCTGTGTGACCATTGCGTCATAGGCAGTCATAAAGACCTCAGGAATGGCCGCTGCGTCGACAAAATTGAGATGGTCAGGAATTTTTGTCAAAGTACGATTGTGAACTACAACATACTCTGCGTAAGAGCCGCCACCGACCAATCCAAAAACGCGGTCTCCCACTTTCAAATCACCGGCACCATCCCCGATGGCATCTATGACGCCGGCAAATTCCAAGCCGAGAATATCTTGCGGACAGTCAGGTGGTGGTGGATATTTGCCCATGCGCTGGCTGAGATCGGCGCGATTGACCCCAGTGGCTTTGACCTTAACTCGCACTTCACCGCGCACAGGCACTGGTGTTGGCACTTCTCTGATTTTCAGCACGTCAGGCTCGCCAAATTCAGTAATAACGACAGCTCGCATTTTTTCACCTGTTGCCACGCCAAATAACCTCAAAAAATGTTCCGAAGATTAGCACATTTGAATGGTTTGCGCCTTCATTACAATGACGAATGCGTGTCCCTATGAGGGCTTAGCGATAACAAGCTAACTTTACACTTTATGTTTGTTTGATCCGCACACGATCGAAGTCTATACTTTGTAAGTGCTTGATCATAAGACAAGCAAATGGAGTCTCATTATGTCCGACCTAAAACTGCGCACAATCACCGACTGCCAGCCAGTTTCCGAAAACGCCAGTAAAGAAGCACTGCCAGTGCCAGTTCCGCCCAAGCCCGAAAAAGATATTTGGGACAAGCTAATGGCTGTTTCGCCAATTATCTCCGGCATGCTGATTTTCGTAGCTGGGGGTGTGTTCACTTACACATATAACCAGCAGCAGCTGAAGGTTCAAGAGATTCAGACAATTGAGAAATTTATTCCGCACTTGACCGGTTCAGAGCAAAGTAAGAAAGCAGCAATACTTGCGATTAATTCGCTTACTGATGCAAAATTAGCTGGAAAGATTGCATCGCTATATGCCAGTCAGGGCACTGTGAGCGCGTTGCAGTCGATGACTACTTCAGGAAACGATAACGAGCGCGCGATTGCGCAACAAGCTCTCACCAAAACTCTTGATACTCTCAAGGAGAGAGAAAATCGTTTAGACACGATGGAAAGCGCTTACCGTAAGGCTCTTGCCAGTGACGACCAACCTGAACAAGGCAAATCCACCGATTCAGATACGCCTGCAATCTTAATAGGTATGGCAGCTCAGTATAAAAATCTTGGACAGAATGCGCTCACTGAGCAATTATTGAAGCGTGCGCTTATATTGACGGAGAAGAGAAATGGTGCCGAATCGCAAGATGCAGCCGACATTTGGCGCCGTCTGGCAGAGGTGCATGCAGCGCAGGGAAACCGCTCACAGAGCGAAATTAGCCTAAAGCGCGCCAAAGCAATAGACGCAAAACTTTCGCCTCCGCAAAAACCACAAGTAAGAGAAGAGTTACAGGAAAGTACTCCGCCAACAGTTGAGCCCGGACAAGAATCGTCCGATGCGGCTGACTCTGAACCAAATCCTAAGAAGGTCTAAAAGCCTACTGAAAAAAACGCGCGTAAGGTTT
>JACMKL010000373.1 GCA_014380105.1 Candidatus Melainabacteria bacterium | reverse complement strand
TTTGGCGAAAATGTCGTCCATGACGTCTGAAGCATGGGAAACATTCCAGATTAAGGTGTTCAATTCCTCAGGATCTAAACCCTGAATTGGTCTTTGGGAGGTAATTAACACTATTTCTTCGTGAGAGCTCAGCGAACAACAGGTCAAGTCTTGATTTAGCTCCAGGCAGCGCAAAAAGAAACCTTCGCGCTCAGTGTCCGGAAAGTGCACAATCGGGCTGGTCACTCTTATGTTGATTGCGCCGCTGCGGTCTTCCTGGAGAAAAATGTAGATTTTTGCTGAACCTTCATTTAACCACCAACCACAGCCGTCGCTTGCGTCAAGGACGTGTCCGTCAAACTCTAAATTGCGTCTTTTGTAGTAGTCGGAAAGCATGGCGACTACGCTTTCAACAGTACCCTTAGCTGGTTTAGTGCCGAAAAGACCCATTTCTGACCTCTTTTGTAAAACTGGGATGTCGGGATATTCTATCCGCTTATTTCCTCGGGAAGCTATATTCGCTCATGAATGTAGTCTCTAAAGTCGCTAGAATTTGCATTCCGTATTTCGCCACTCGCTGAATGGAGATTTCCAATGAGAGAAAAGGGCTACTACAGATTTGCTTCGGTGCATGGACAGCTCATCATTTTCACTTGCGAAGATGATTTGTGGACTGTCTCTGCCGGCGGCGGTTTGGCAAGAAGGCTCACAACCGGTAAAGGAGAATTCCTCTTACCGAAAATTTCTCCGTCCGGAGCGATGGTCGCTTTCACCGGGCAAGAAGAAGGGCACCAAGAAATATATTCGATGCCGATTGATGGCGGCAGTCCCCAGCGTTTGACCTACACTGCAGGCACCCAATCATTCACTTGTGGCTGGAAGAAAGATTCGTCTGCCGTACTTTTCACCACTGAAGCGAAATCTCCTTTCCTCAGGCATACAGAAGGTTTTTCAGTGCCCGCTGAAGGTGGTGACCTCGAAACTCTCAATCTCGGACACGCGCTTACACTCTCTCAGCACCAGGACGGACGATTTCTGATCGGTCGCAATAGTTCAGACCCAGCTCGTTGGAAACGATATAAAGGTGGCACGGCCGGCGACATTTGGGTGGAAGAAAAAAATGGCGGAACTTTCAAACGCCTAATTAGTTTGGATGGAAACATCGTTTGGCCTATGTGGATAGGAGAGCGAGTCTATTTTCTCTCAGACCATCAGGGAGTTGGAAACATCTACTCGACTGACTCTGACGGAGAAGACCTCAAGCGTCACACGAATCATATCGATTATTTTGTGCGCTTCCCATCAACGGATGGCGAAAAAATCTCATACACCGCCGGTGGTGAAATTTATTTACTTGATATAAAAACAAATGTCAGTAAAAAAATCGATGTTCGCGTTCCAGCTGCCACTGGACAAATTTCACGACGCTTTGTTGAAGCGAAAGGAAACATCGAGCACGTTTCTGCGCATCCAGATAATCATTCAGTAGCAATGATTGTGAGAGGGCAAGCCGTCACGATGCCATTTTGGGAGGATGCTCCAATTCAGCACGGCGTCGGCAGTAGTGTCAGATATCGTCGCTGCGAATGGTTGAATGATGGTAAACGTTTCGTCGTCATAACTGATGCCGATGGGCGCGAGAGGTTGGAAATACATTGGTCTGATAATTTGAAAGAGACCGAAATTTTGAGTGGATTGGATTTAGGTCGCTCTTTGGAATTAAGTGTTCATCCTACCGAAGATGTAGTTGCTATCGCAAATCATCGACAAGAATTATTGTTGGTTGATTTGAAATCTAAGAAAGTGAAAGTTTTGGATCGCAGCCCTGCTGAGAGGCTGTCTGGATTAGCGTGGTCAGCTGATGGCAGATGGCTTGCTTATGCCTGGTCTCCCTCAAATGGAATATCTTTGATTCGACTCTGTGATGTAAAAAATGGCAAACTTCGCGACATCACTAGTCCAATCAAAACCGATTTTGCACCATGTTTTGATCCAGACGGGAAATATCTCTACTTCTTATCAAATCGAGACTTCCTGCCGATTTATGATGACATGCAATTCGCTCTCGGATTCATAAAGAGCATTCGACCATTTGCAATTGCTTTGAAGAAAAGTACACCATCTCCTCTCTTTGCAAAGCCGAAAGCGGTATCGCAAGCGTCTTCCTCAGCTGTTTCCGACGACGTTGATAAAGAAAGCAAGAAGAGCGTGGACATCGACTTCGACGGCATTCAGGGGCGTGTCATAGGACTACCAGTTGACGAAGGTCAATACAGACAAATTATTGCTGGCAAAAATAGACTGTTATTTACCGAATTTCCTGTCAAAGGTATACGTCCTGATTTCAATTGGATGAGTGACGAAGACGACAATGGTTTGCTGATTGCATACGACTTTCAGGAAGGCCGAAAGGCTGTCATTGCAAAAGAAGTTGGCGTAATATCGCATCGTCCATTCAGTTCTGTTGTCATCTACAATTCAAATAAAAAGCTACGTGTTATTGATATCAATGCGACCTTACCTGAGCATGGTCAAGAACCAAAAGTGATGGCTGGTGAGTGTCGGAAAAGCGGCTGGATTGATACCAAAAGAGTCAAACTCCTGATCGAGCCAATCAAAGAGTGGCGCCAGATGTATGAAGAATGTTGGCGCCTTCAAAAAGATCATTTCTGGGATGCTGAAATGTCCAGCATAGACTGGCAACATGTACATGATAAGTATGTTGGTTTGCTCGAGCATTTACGTAGTCGTGCCGAACTTTCTGACGTGATCTGGGAGATGCAGGGCGAGCTCGGCACTTCTCACGCATACGAAATGGGCGGAGATCACCGTCGACCCAACATGTACACCATAGGCTGTCTGGGTGCCGATCTAGAGTGGGAGCCAAAGCTTTGCGGTTACCAAATTTCTCGCATTCTTCGGGGCGACTCGTGGCAGCCCGGATTTGACTCGGCGCTTTCAGAGCCTGGGTTGGAAATTGAAGAAGGCGATTTGATATATGCGGTCAGTGGCGTTCCCGTCAGTGAGCATCTGTCTGTACAAGAGCTACTTCTCAATCAAGCCGAAAAGCGCGTTGCGTTGACAGTTGGACGAGGTAAAGGTATTCACCGGATCATTTACGTAACTACTCTTGGAAGTGAGCGAATGTTGCGTTACCGAGAGTGGGTGGAAGCTAATCGTAAGCGCATTCATGCCGCCTCCGGTGGTGACCTCGGCTATGTCCATATACCAGACATGGGACCATGGGGATTTGCTGAATTTCACCGCAGTTATTTGTCCGAAATTAATCGCAAGGGTCTGATCATCGATGCCCGATATAACCGTGGTGGACATGTCTCGCCTCTTTTACTTGAGCGGTTGAGAAGAAAGCGGGTCGGCTACGACATCAGCAGGTGGGGCGTGCCTCAATCCTATCCGCCTGAATCTGTAGTCGGACCAATTGTTTGCATCACCAATCAATTTGCTGGCTCAGATGGCGATATTTTCAGCCACTGCTTCAAACTTTATGGATTGGGACCGTTGGTTGGTAAACGCACCTGGGGTGGTGTCATTGGTATTTGGCCTCGACACAAGCTTGTTGATGGCACAGTAACCACTCAGCCAGAATTCTCTTTCTGGTTTAAGGACGTTGGTTGGTCGGTCGAAAACTATGGTACAGACCCTGACTATGACGTCGATATTGCTCCGCATCATTATCGCGACAATATCGATCCCCAGATGGATAAAGCCATCGACTTAGGACTGAATGCCCTCAAAAATACGCCTGCCGAATTGCCAGACTTTGGAGCACGTCCTAGTTTGCCACTTCCGCAAGTGCTCTATGAGCTTAAT
>JACMKL010000372.1 GCA_014380105.1 Candidatus Melainabacteria bacterium | reverse complement strand
GTCATGCCGCAATTGAAAAGACCCTTGGTGGCAGCAACGACTGCTTTGCGGTGGATGGGACCAGTCGCAAAGGCGTTGGGCAGGGGGTTGTCTGAGATGTAGACCGGCGGCTTGAACTTCAAACCACTCTTGGCGAACACTCGGTCGACAATGGTGAGAAGACGCTGATGTTCCGGGTTGGCGGGGTCAGCAGGGACAGACTTGGTGACGGCAAGCGCGATTTTCGCACTGAACCACCACATCACCACAGGCAGAAGGCACCAGAGGAGCCCGAAGCCTACCGTGTATTGGAAATTGAATGCCCAGAGGGCACCAAAAACGAGACTACCCATCACGAGATACCCGATGATGGTTTTGGTCCACGCCCAGAAAAGGCTTCGATGCGAAGCTTTCGAGACGTCGTCAGGACCGAGCACAGGATGACGTGCCATATATGACCTCCTTGTGAGGTTTGTTGAAGTCGCAGAGGAATCTGCAATTCAGATTGAAACGGGCAGCGAATTGAAACTGGCGTTCGTCGGTCGATCAGGAAGCACCAAATACAACACCACGCCCATAAAATTGTTCTCGCACGGCGAGAAACAAAATCACATGAGGACTTGGTGAGAACCTGTGTTGGGCAGTGAAAGACCTTGAGAGAAGAGAAAAGAAAACGAACGAAGAAAAACTATCGACACAGATATTAGATAAGCAACTAAAACTGCTTGAGAAGAACTAAACATTGGGCGCAGGCGAGATGTCATTAATCTCGCGCTGTAGTACTTGATTCATGAACTCCCCAAAAATCGGCCTTAGTTTGCAATGCTTTACGGAGTTGACCACGCTACTTGGAAAGCGTCTGAGTATGCCGGTTTCCAAGAGAACTCCGCCATTAGCGCAGCTCGGTCAGGCGACAAATGCATTTATCAAGAGGCACCATTTTCGGAGCGTTCAGCACTGTTTCACCGAGACTAGTATTGAGAAAAGAGCTGGCTGGTCGCAGAGCTAACTTAAGAGCATATTTACTTCATTTGTCATGATTACTTGCTTTTGGATCTTCTTCTTTACTAGCTTGGGGTTCTTCTTTTCTCCCGCCCGTTGTTCCTTAAATTCCCAAGCCAAAGCACCTTTCCTCAATCTCATGCTGTTTCCTCTCGCACCCTTTGTGTGATGGGAAATCTCGCAGTGACAAGCAAGGCGTAACTGAACACCACCGGCGGTATCAAGTCTTTCAACTTTGGAGTTTTTTATGAACCCCGTAATGATAATCGCACTGCTCCTTCTGGCAGTTTTCGTGGTCACTTTCCTGACCACTTCGGCCCATTCCCGCGGACCGACTCGAGCACAACGCAAAGCCTATGACGAAGCGGCCACTTTGCTTTCCAGGGCATACGGCGCTGAATCTTTCGGCAATTCTGCGTTGGCTGCTTCGCAATTCGGTCGTGCTCTCTATTACGCGCGCATCTCCGGCGACGCCTTTTCCACATCCGAATCGCTGTACGGTTTGGCTCGTTTACGCATTCAAAATTCTGACGGCAAAGCAGCCATTCCACTCATCGAAGAAGCTCTCGCACTTGAGCCTCAGTGGTACACGTCGAAGCCCAGTTTCTCGCAGGGAATGCGGCAGGACCTCGACAAGGCGAAGGAATTAGCGACCCAACAGTAAGCGTTTTTCCTTCTCAAATTTCAACCTGTCCTCACGGACAGAAGGGGACCAATACATGAACCAGCAAACATTTCTGATCTGCGTTCTGCTCTCGATTCCGGCAGGTTACCTGCTTCAGCGCGTCTATGCTCGCACCCTCGCTGTCGCTGCCATCGGAATTCTCGTCACGGCGATAGTCGCGCTCATCTTCCCGGTGATCGCTGGATTTGAGACGATGCAAATCTTTGCACTGATTTTTGCGTCGAGCTTTGGCATTCGCTTTGCGGAAAAGCAGCAGTCGCGCGCCAAACTCAAAGTTGCTCGCCCGCAGTACAAGTATTGCCCGAGCTGCCGCTCGCCGCTTGCCGAAAAAGAAATCGGAGGCAATAAGGCGCTCGGCTGTACGTTCTGTTCGTTCGCTTACTGGAACAACCCGATTCCGGTTGCCGCAGCTGTCATTCCGCACAAACTCGGAGTCGTCCTGGTCAAGCGCAAGCTCGAACCGAGGAAGGGCAAATGGGCTCTGCCTGCCGGTTTCATCCAGCCGTTCGAAACGCCCGAGCAAGGAGCTGCGCGCGAATCGAAAGAGGAAGCGTCGGTCGACATCGAAATCGAACGTCCTCTCTTCAATTTCGCACCTCCCGGTGTCAATCAGATTCTGATGTTTTTCGTCGCCAAAGAAATCGACCAGACGCCGGTCGCCGCAGACGATGCTGAAGAAGCGCAGGTGTTTGCGCTCGACAATTTGCCAGAAGACATGGCTTTCCCCAGCCACGTTGAGGCAATCAATCGGTGGCGCGCTTCAGCGGGTCGCTAAATGAACTCACTCACCAATCGCAAGCCGTGCTGCCCCCGCAGTGACGACTTCAACTGAGGATTTGTATATGAACAGCAAGCATGTAACCATCGTCACCGGAGGCGGGCGCGGCATCGGTCGGGCAATTGCGCTTCGAATGGCGAAAGAAACAGCGGTCTTAATCGTCGGCAGAACCGAGTCGGATCTGCAAGATGTCTGCCGCGAAATCGACACCGCCGGTGGTGTCGCTGACTATTTGGTTGGCGATGTCTCCAAACCTTCGACCGCCAAAAAAGCGGTCAAACGTGCCAGCAAGCGCGGTTGGAAAATCCGCAATCTCGTCATCAATGCGGGCGTCGCCAAAGGCGGAGCGGCTCATACATTCGATCGCAAGGTCTGGAAAGAAATTTTCGCCACCAACGTGGATGGTGGTTTTTATTTTGCTCAAGAATGCCTACCCGGCATGATCGAGCAGCAAGGCGGTACGATTTGCTTCATCAATAGCATCTCGGGCGTGCAGGGTTTCAAATACGACTCTGCCTACACCGCCTCCAAGCATGCGCAAATCGGCTTCGCCAAGAGCATCGCGCTCGAATATGCCAAGCATGGCATCGTGGTGGTTCCGATTTGCCCGCACTTTGTCGAAAGTGATATGACCCGCCGCACGGTGGCCGGGCTTGTTCGCCATCGCGGCATCACTGAGGCAGCGGCCGAAGACATCGTCAAAAATACCAACCCGCAAAAGCGCATCATTCCTGCCGAAGAAGTTGCTGACGCCGTTGCTCTCGTTGCATCGGGTCTGCTTCCTTCACTCAACGGCAATCCCCTGATGCTGACTGGTGGCGCATAGGAGACCTCAAAATGGACAATCGACTGAATACACTGATCGAATGGGTGAAGACCAGTACGAGTCGTGCCAGAGGCATACTCGTACCCGTCAGTGGTGGCTCCGACAGCGCGCTCATTTTCTGGCTGCTCAATCAGGCGCGCCCAGAGAAAACGCTCGGAGTTTTCGTTGGAAAAGATCTGCGCTGCCGCGATTGGTTCGAGAAGACTGGCACTATTCGTCAGTTGCCGCAATCGCGCGGGAAAGAAGATCGCGAGGCACGGCGCTGGGCGACTTTCATCAGTATCTCGATTGCTGAAGGTCGTTGGCTGGCGGGCTCACGAAATCGCTCGGAGCAGGTAATGGGCTCTTTCAGCCTGGCAAGCCGCGTGGCGACATTCTTGCCGCTCGCCAATCTCTGGAAATCCGACGTCATGGAACTCTGTGCGCTCGCTGGCATTCCGACCGAGATTACAGACTCCAGTCGCCGTGCCGATCCGGACTGTGGTCGTCCAGAAGAGATGTCGGAGATTCCACTGGAATTGATCGATGTTTTCTTGAAGATTCAGGAAGGCGCTCTCTCCCACGACAGCATCAACGCATTGACCGCTGCCCAGACCGATTACCTGATGGGAATCTACCAGTACAACCAGTTTCGCAGACACCTGCCGATTGTCGGTCCGACCGTCTAGCGAGACAGCGATCTTTG
>JACMKL010000371.1 GCA_014380105.1 Candidatus Melainabacteria bacterium | reverse complement strand
TGAACTCTGGCTGGCAGTCGGTGATAAGGCTGATGTGCTTGCACATATCGTCAAGAGCAATGCTCAAGCGAAACGCACCGATTTGGCTCTCTTGGGCGAATCAGTAATCAATTACTGGGGCGAACATGAAAGTGAACCTAAAGGATTGCTTGTAGCTTGCACGTGGTCCAACAGACCACCATCCGAACGCAATGAAGGTGATTTCACTGATGCACTTGCGGAATTCGCAAAGAAGAAGAATCTTTGCTTGATGACTTCCATGCAATTACTTTGCATATTCAAGGATCTCGAACTTGGACAAGTAAGTCCGGATGATGTACGTCGTAAAATCATGGACACCAGTGGCGTTTTGGCTGGCTTTTCGCTGGTCTAAGAATCAGCACCATCTAGTAATCCGTAGACAACTCAATTGCATTTGGGGCATATCGTGGCACTACCAACACTATTAATTTGCGAAGCCGGTGAAGAGAAAACCAAGCAGATCGAAGAGCTCATTCGCAGTTATCCTGAATTGAGATTGGTCGGTACGACCAATCGCCAAAACGCCGCTAAACAAGTTGGTGGACTTTATCCAAAACTCGTATGGGTAGAGCTGGCGCCCGAGCCAATGAAAGCATTGACTTTATTGGGTGATCTGCGCGAGCAACATCCGAAGACACAGTTCCTGGTGAGCAACGAAACGCTTGATGGCGGTCTGATCAAAACATCAATGCAACTTGGCGCGATCGACTTCCTCGACCCTCAGTCTTGGAAAGATCAGATGCCTGATGTGGTTAAGCGAGTAGTCATAAAAGCAGAACAAGCGCACGCCGCACCTGCGGCCGCGCCAGCAGCTGCGGCACCAGCGGCGCCACCGCCGGTCGAAGCAGTCGCAGCCTCACCTGCAGCAGCGAAGGAAGTTGCTGCCTCAAAAGAAATGACTGCAGCCCAGAAAAGAACGTCCACCCGCAGTAAAGCTGTCGAAGGCAGTCCAACTGCTTCCCCGCCATGGGTATGGGCAATCATTTTCGGACTATTTGGACTTTCGTTTGTGTTTTACAAACTCTATCCGTAATCAGACAGCAGCCTTATCAATTTTCGAAGCCAGGATGAAATCACTTTCCGAAAGGTTGTTGATTGCGTGCGTCCTCACGACTACTTTCAACTCGCCCCACACGACCGTCAAATCGGGGTGATGATTTTCCTTCTCCGCCACTTCCCAGATTTTATTGGCCAGGATCATCGGACCATTGAAATCTTTGAAAGAGTAGCTTTTCACAAGCTTCTTGTCCTCTTCAATATTCCAACCGGACAGTTCACTCAAATATTTTTCACGCTCATCGGCCGAAAGTGGTGGAGTTTTTCCGCTGCACGGAATGCATTTTTTTTCGCTCAATGACATGTACGGCTCCTATCTCTATTCATATCTAAATTCATAGTCGTTTAGTCTTCGGTAACTTCTTTCGAATAGTCGGCAACAGTGATTGAAGTGTTCATCAGTACGCCCTGCCGACTAAAGGCTATTTTCAAAACATCACCTGGTTTTTGAGTTTTGATTACTTCACGCATGTCTTTAGATGATGCCACAGGTATATTATTCACCTTCTGAATCAAGTCACCTGGCGCCAGACGCGCAAGCTGTGACGGTCCTCCGGCAGCGACTTTGCGCACAAGAACACCTTGAATGGAATCGGGCAAATTCAAAGTCACACGCAATTTCGGATCGAGATCGCGCATGTAGAGACCCAGATAAGGACGACTGATAGATTTATTCGCCAGCAGTCCCCCCGCCACTTCTCGTGCCACATCAACTGGAATTGCAAAGCCAATATTTTGAGCGTCATATCGAATTGCAGTATTGATACCAATTACTTCGCCACCGAGATTTAAAAGTGGACCTCCGGAATTACCCGGATTAATTGCAGCATCTGTCTGGATTAATTCGACGTGATGATTCAGATCGGCTAGTGATCTACCGATTGCGCTGATGATGCCTAAGGTAACTGTATGCTCAAAACCGAATGGATTTCCAATTGCAATTGCCCAATCGCCCGGTCTGATATGTTTACTAGAGCCCAATCTGGCAATCGGCAATTTGGTGGCGGAAATTTTGATGAGCGCCAGATCTGTGAAATTGTCTTTTCCGACCAATTGACCTTGAAATTCTCTCTTGTCGTTGAGAATGACCTTAATTGAACTGTCACTGCGAGCGACATGACTGTTAGTCAGGATAAATCCGTCTTCACGAATTATCACGCCAGAACCAGCTGAACGCTTCTCCTGACCCATTCCAAAGGGTTGAGGTGTCTGTTCTGGTCTCATCCTTGGACCAAAGAAAAATTGCGGTGTGGGCGGATCAATTGCGCTTGCGATAGCCTTTTTGGCAGAATCTCTCGCCGTAACCTCAATTGCTACAACAGCTGGCGCAACGCGCTCCGCGATGTCAGCGACAGTCTCTTCGCCCATGTTACGCACAGTAGCTCTGGGCGGAGGCACTGAGGGAAGAGATTGACCCGGCAATACTTTCTGTTCGAGAGTACTGTATTTGCGAACGGGGTCATTCTCGTCTTTAGAGAAAAATTCTGACCCAATCCAAATTCCCAGACCAAAAGTATTGACCACTAAAATACCTAGCAGTAACTTAGCAGTAACCGGCCATTGCTTAGACGTTGACGGCTTAGCAACAAGTATCGAACCCGGAGCGGAGTCAGCAGACAAAACCTCTCCGTCAGTAGGTGAACCATCGTCCAGATCAGGAGTTGCGGTTGCAGCATGCAATTTTTCTTCGTCTAGACTAGACATTAAACCTTCAACAGTAATCGCTCACCAGTTTATCATTCCCTGTTCACCGGAGCTTAAGTCAGCCCCTCTGGCGTTACAGTTCGCTCAGAACGCGCAGATATAGAGTAAATCAACCCAGCCAACATACATATGCAGGCACAAATAGTCACCACAGGTGGTGCACCCCATTTATTGGCAGACCAGCCGATTACAAAGCTTCCTATTGGAGAAGCTCCCATCATAATGATTAGATAAATGCTCAGAACTCTTCCACGCAGCTCATCCTTCGCCGAAAGCTGAATCAGTGAGTGACCACCGCTTAATTGCGTGGTCAGAAAAAAACCGACGAACACGATCAAAATTTGGCAGTAAATATATTGTTGTGCCCAGGCAAAAGCAATCAAGAATGCGCTGAAAAGCATTGTAGAGTAACCGATGTGGAGTTTGAGCACTTCACCTTTTCCTCTACTGGCCAGCATCAATGCAGCAGCAAACGCACCTAAGCCTGCACCACTTCTTAGCGCAGCCAGAGTTCGGACATCTCCATGCAAAATGTCGGAGGCAAATACCGGCATAAGGACGTTGTAATTCATTCCACAAAGACTGACGATACTGCCAAGGAAAAGCAATCGCATAATTGTTGGGGATGCAAGAATGAAATCAAAAGCCTCCCTAAGTCCATGCTTATTATCAAGCGGCAGGTCTCTTCCATGAGTTGCATTTATAAGTAAGTAAGCAACCATTGTTGAAAGATAACTTGCAGCATTGAGAAAGAAACAAGACGCTTCACCAACCAGTGGCACCATAATTCCAGCAATGGCTGGACCGATGATACGGGCACCATTGAAAATTGAAGAATTCAAGCTAACTGCATTAACAAGGTCTTGTCGCTCAATCAAGTCTGGTAAGAATGACTGACGGCAAGGGATTTCAAATGCATTGATAGTGCCGATGAAAAGTGCAAGACAGATACAGTGCCAAACTTCAATTTGATTTGTGTAAGTAAGTACAGCAAGCAATATTGCTTGACACATCGACAATAATTGCGCAATCAGAAGTATCTTCTTTTTGTCTGCTTTGTCCGCAACCCAACCGCCAAGCAATCCGAAAAGCATGACCGGAAACAAAGTCGCTCCTTCAACTAAACCAAGCATCAAAGCTGAGTGCGTCATTTTGTAAACTAACCAGCTTAAGGCAACAGACTGCATCCAGGTACCTGAGAGCGAGAGCAGTTGTCCGAGGAAATACAAACGATAGTTTCGATATTTCAAAGATCGAAATGTGTTTGCAAACTCTCGCGCTAAGACCGATTGGCTGATGATGTTTCTCCCGCTAGTCTGAAAGTGAAAAAATACGCTCGACCCGTTTTGAGCTTGCGAACAATACTTCCAATACCATCTTTGCCTCTTTGGAAAAATTGACCACAGTAAGACGGCGTTCAAGTTTTCGAACAATTTCGGCAACTACATCAAACGAAATTGTTTCGCCTCTAGGCTTCTTTTCCAAATTTTCGGCTTTAAGAATTATGCGAACCAGGGCAATAATTGTCGACAAATGATTGATGCCCGAAACCAGACTCAGTCCAGCAAACCCGGGACCAAAATATAATTTGGAAAATACTTTTAAATAGGCAAAGCGCAACAATAAGGCTTCACTCTCAGAAGAGAGCGGTCCTAATCTATATCCTACAATTTCGCCAAAACTTATCTGTTTGGAGCCCAAACTAAGTAGCACCTTATTTGGTGGCATCACTAGCGCACGTGCCAGAGCCGCAGAATCAAAAGTACAAACATTATCTTGATAGACATCAGGTGGAAAATAAGCATCACAGAGACCTTTTAATAGAAGCTGATCTACAACTTTAGGCTTTGCTTCAATTCCGGCGATATGGTCAAAATCACGCGGCACTAACACCTGCGAGGAAACTTTTTGAGAAATCGAAATGAGCGACTTTTCCACGCGCCGGTGGCTGTCGACAGATGGTTTGAGGACCGACAAAATCTCACTTTCGATTAACTCGTAGGAGTCATAAGATAAAGGTTGACCATCAATTAACTGAATGGATTTCCAGTCAGGTATTAAATCCGGAAACAGAGACTTGAAGAGTTTATAAGTTTGACCTAGATGCTCACGTTGCTCTGAAAGCGGGCGACCAGCATTAAACAAGACGCCAGTGGACGCAAAGCTCGCGGCGGCATAAACCCCTGTTGGAGTTTCTGTGAAAGTATATGGAAAAAGTCTGCACATGGCAGGCTTCGCTTCCATTCCATAATCTCTGTGTAGCTTACATTGATTGTCAAGCAATAGAAATTGACATTTCCCATCAGGACGTTTGCCGAGCGCCTTTGTGAATACATTTTCCTGCAAAGTCCCAGGCTTACCAATTGATTGCAGTTGCAAAGTACCATCCTGAATCTCTTTCAACGGCAGGGTACTAATTTTGGCAACATCTCCATCTGTAAGCGGCACCGGCCAGGAGAAGCAACAGTTGCCGCAACCTGTACAGTCAAAGTTTATTCCCTCAGGAATATGTAATTTTATATAGTCCGCCATACTGAAATTATGAAGCATTGGTGCCGGATTCGCATATGCAAAACGGGTGCGTTAAACTGAATCTCGAGTGACATCAGGTGAAAAATGTCGGACGAAAATGAAAATCAAGTCCCAACATCGAAATTCGATGTGCCTATTCTGGTAGCCGTAGCAGCCTTTTCTTTTCTGCTCACGATTCTTGCATTCATGCCGTCGCTCGGTGCTTCATACCTGTTAGACGAAAAATTTATAGTGGCATGGTCAAGCGCTATCTTTAAAGGCACGACTGCAAATGGTCTAGGTAATATGCTTGCCTGGCGAGGCCCAGTGGAGACTGATTGTTTTGGACCGTTTAGTTCTTTTATTTGCATGTTTGTTTCACAAACAAGTCCAGCCTTCGCACGCTTACTCAGCATGATTTCGCACGCGGGCTGTAGCGTGGCATTGTTTATGGTGGCACGCCAACTCACTCGTGGGTTAGCAAACTACGTCTCACTTTCAATCGCCATTTCAGCCGCTTTAATTTTTTCAGTAAGTCCACTCAGCACAGAGCTCATCAGTTATTTAGGCGGAATGGGAATTGAACTATCAATTCTTTTCTTTTTACTATCATTCAATTTTTATCTTGGTGGACATCCAATCTTTGGAACTCCGAAAAAAAATTATTCTATTTTATCCGTCGTCTTTTTTGTTCTCACTATTTTGGCTTACACCAAAGCGTGGCTCCTGGCAAAAGTGTTCTTTAGTTTTGAGTTGCTGAATTTCATACTTGATCCTGACTCGCGAAAGTCCTACAAATCTCTCTGGCAAGAAAAAACTTCTGAATCTCGCCACAATTTCCTCACCACTCTCGGTGCAATCGTTGTGACTTCTGTCATTGCAATGTTTATCGAATTAGCCAGGGGTGCAAATCCGATTGGCTCTATTTTTGCATTACTGCCAGCAGCAAAGAACATGATTCTGGCTCTGCTGTTCCCTATAAATCGTTCTATTTGGACAAAATACAGTCCTGAGTATATTTTCCTCTACATAATTTTTGGACTAGCTGTGGCACTTTCTGCGGTAGGCATCTTTCGCAATACAAGGTACAGAGTGCTTGCTGCTTTTTCAGTGCTCTGGATGTTGTGTGGTGTTTTTGTAGGAGGAGACTCTTCACTGATAGCCAACGACTTTTACGGCAGTCGCTTTTTAGCTCATGCCTCCGTAGCGTTCGCGTTGGGGTTAGCGACCTTCACATTCGGCTTGGCAAGCGCATTTCAATTACCATTCAAAACAGGGCTCATACCTGGCATTATCATCTGCATACTCTTCACTGTTTCATCATCAAGACATGCTTTCAATCAATGTTTTCATTACAAAAATTCTGCCAAACTTCTGGAAAAGATTGAGAAGTCGGTGAAAATAATCTGCGCAAAAGAGAAAACTGAATACGCAGTAGTTCGAGACTTGCCAAGGCAAATCTCACTCACACCAACAGTTTCTCCTTTTCGACCGCTCGTTATGGACGGTCAGAGCGGGCTCATGCGCTCGCCTATAGTTTCAGGTGGTTTCGTTAAGGATGCACTCAAGAATCCGCAGACTAATTCCGTGGTGGCACGCTGGGACAAAACATATGCTTCGCTTCTCCCAGTATTGACGGACCCGAAGACTAATGATCCAGCAATTCAGTTTGACGCTTTTGGGCTCGCAAAGAAGCTAATTCCGCCTCTGAAATATTGGAAAACGGTCAGCATGGATAACGAAGAGAAATGCCTCAAAATTGAAAGTAATTCTGAGCATTCGCCAGGCATAAATCTCGCGCTAGGCTACCTAAGCCCGATTGATGGCGACATATTTTATATTGATGCAAAAATAGACACCCCTGTGGAGCCCAAGGATTTCGATGTAGAGCTGCATTGGATATCCATTCATAATGACGATTTCGAAAAAGAAGATCGTCGCTCGACAGTAAAGGCGATAATTAACGACAATACTTATCACAGGTATATGGTTTCATTGAGAAGTACCGGTTGGGCGACAAACGGCACCATCTCAAGTTTGACTCTGGGATTTCCTTCAAGCGCAACAGTGCGCATCAGAGAAGCTGGCATCATTAGTGGTGATGGAGTTTTTCCACAAATTGCGCTTGAACCTCTCGGCAACGCTCCGAAAGCACAATCGAGCTTTGCGCAATTATGTTTCAATTTCCCAAATGATAAGAGACTGGGACTGTGCCGATTAAACAAAGATACACCTGATACAAAAATCAGTTACGATTTCTCGAGCATCGCCGGCAGTGCCTCAGGAACATTGATTTCTTCAATGCCTGATCAATTTTCATTCAAAACAGACGCTGGTCCCTTGCCAGCCGACCTCTCCTTCAAGTCTACGCTTACAGGTACAAAAGGTGAGACACAAATTTCGCGAGGGCAATTTCCGCGCTCCGGCATTTATGGATTAAGAGCGGTTGCCCAGAACCCACAGGGTGAGCCGCTTAGCAAATATAGCGATACAATTTGGATTCTTGTTGATCTGTCTAACTAGTGAAGGTGAATATTCTGGATAAATTGCGTATGTCGGCTGACGATATTTTGTTTGCATGGTTAGACGATTCCATGGACAATTTGTATTATCTGGACAAGATTGAGGGTGAGACGCGCATGGTCAATCGCAATCTCTTGGAATTGCGTGAATTGACAGACGAGATTGAAACACACCCGTCGCGCTATCTCTATGTGCCAAAAACAACCAAAGCGAATTTACTGGAAGATTTGAATGCTTTTTTAGCAACAGTTGAAAGAGCAGATTTGAAGAATGTCTTACCGATTGCCTTCGAGAGTCCACACATACTGAGTTCTTTTAGAAAAATTTTGGAGAAGTCTCCTGAAGAATTGCAGCGATTTGATGATTATCGTCGCCAGAGCATGCTCACGCGCGTGAATAAATGGCTAAACGCCAACGATATCGAGCCAACATACACAAGCAAAGGCACCACCGGCAGTACGAGGCAAAATGAAGATGATATTCAGACAGACTTTGGTGGCGCCGGCGGCGGTATGGCCGGGTTATGATTGGGTGCACGTGGTCCCAAATTAGTGCGCTCAGGTAATACCGGTCCGCGCACACATTTTATCGCCGACCAAGGCAAGTAAAGTGTTTCGTTCTCTCTTCTAAGACACAGATAAGTGTTCTGGTCGGACATGGCAACCTCGCCTTCGACCTGCTCACCACTGATGAGCAGAACGGTTACTGGGGTATTCATGGGAATTGCCATGGCAAACTCCGACGCGACAAAACATCCACTCAAATGTTAGCAGGCAAATAGGCGCTCTACTAGGAGGCGCGGCTTCGCAAGATAGCAACTTCGCCATCCGGGGTAGTTGTTGATGCCAGACGCTGAATTTCGGTTGGGTTTGCGTCTGGAGCAGCAGCCAGGACAATTGCCGACCTTGCTTGAGCAGCTTTGCCCTCGCCTAGAGCAGAATACGCTTTCGAAATGGCACCATATATTTCATTGATGCGCGAATAATTTCCAGTCTTGACGCACAAAGCGAGCGCTCCGGAAAGACTGCCGATTGCTCCTTCCAATGCGCCAAGATTGCAGTTTTTCGGATCGACTTTAGCAGCAGCTATAACGCCATCCGCAATTGCAGAAGCACTGCCGACGGCGCTACCGATCTGAGCATGTATAGCTTGGTCTGCAGGCGAAGAGCCATCTAGGCGCATGATTGTAGTGCCGTTTGAGTTAGAAATACTTCCATCGGAGCTTATGAAATTGCCATTGGCGAGACGAGTTCCCTCTGGCGTACTTTCAAATTCCGGAGTCCACAAGTGACGAGTAGACGGATTGTATTTCATGATGACATTGCCGTCTTTATCCGATTCTTGATACGGCATGTCTTTATTGGTGGAATCGTATTTGAAATGATTACCGTCTAAGTCGATACCTTCTTGAGTGCCATCTTTATTGTTTTTGTATTCAAAATGTTGACCATTCGCTCCAGCTTCAATTCTGGTATCAATGCCAGCGGCCTTGGCAGACATGGTGATGTCGCCAACAGTGACGCTAGGGCGTCCTTCAACGTCAGGCGGTTTTACCTGAATTTGTGGTTGACCATCGACGATAGTCTCTTTGCGCCCTTCGTTAAATGCGCGCATTCGTTTCTGAACCCACTGTGGCAAGTCGTTAAAGTTGACTTCTTTGCCGACTGTTTCGCCTTCTTTAAATAATTTGTAGAGTGGCTTTCCATCAGGTCCAACGGATGCCTTTACTTCGCCTGTGAAATCTCTATGGCGGATTGAAACGGTGCCATCAGTGCAGTCTTTATCCACACCGATTTTTGTACCGTCTTGCAATACTCGCTCTGTGCGACGCAGGTAGTTGTGCACACCGGTGCGATCTCTCACCTCTTGAGGAATCTGCTCTTCGGGAGTACTGCCGTGGTTGAAAACATCAACCGCGCCTTCGTGATATGTCGTGACTCTATCTATGATGCCGTTCTTTTCAGAGATCAAACGAGACATCTTACGACGCTCTAGACTGAGCTGATCGCCTTCGAGCTTGCCTTTCGTGCCATCTTTTTGTATGAAATCTTCCGAGCCATCTCTGTGACGGATTAGCTTGGTTCCGTCAGTTCCAATATAGGTAGTGTCACCAGTGGCATCATTGTGAGAATACTTTCCGCCCTTCAAGTCAGTCATTTCAACTTGTTTGGTAGCCGAGTCGTAAGTTGAGGTATTGCCCCACTTGTCTTTCACAGTTGTTGTTTTGCCATCAGAAGTAATCAAATTGCTTTCATTGTCTGTGGCTGTCAGGGAAGTAAGCTTTCCGTTTTCCGTAACACCTTTGATGGTTGCGTCTTTATCGAAAGTTTTTTGCCAGACACTAGTCAGCGTGTCGTGGATCGCACCGGAAGCGGATTCAAAAGCACTTTTGGTCACCTCGACGGCCTTTGACGCGAAATCTTTCGTGTCTTGCCAGGCCTTACTAAACCAGCTTTTCTCTTCAGGTTTTTCGGCAGCAACAAAATCAATCGAACCATCCGAATTGACCTTCCCTTTCGGGCATCCAGCTGGCGTTTCGGTTGGAGTAGCTGTGGTTGTAG
>JACMKL010000370.1 GCA_014380105.1 Candidatus Melainabacteria bacterium | reverse complement strand
TGGTGGAAAAACTTTCGGGAAGGGCGTTGTACAACAAGTTTGGGAATTCGACAATGGCACTTCCATCAAAATCACCTCCGCTCGTTTTTATAGACCTTCCGGAGCGGTCATTCATAGTGTTGGAATTGCTCCCGACTACGTGATTGCAAATATAAATTCTCTAGCCAACCAGAAAAGCGACCTGCAATTGCAGAAAGCGCTGCTTATGGCTGAAGGTAATCGCATCGATCAGATCGCCTACAAAAAAATCAACCTGAAACGCTCAAAATACAATCAAAATCAGCAGTATCGAGCTTCTGATCCCGCTCATCGTGCAGCTTTCGGCAGCAGGTAAGTCTGCCCTCGGAACACTTATTCATATTTCGTACATACCTTTACACCACCAAAGGTGCTGGTTTTTAAGCTCCGGCTGTTCCACCCAAAACACCCATCAGAGCGGCTTCGCGCAGCAGCACCAACGCCCCTTGGAAACCTTTAAGGTGTTATTGCCAAATTATCTCTTTTGTTCAGGTGTGAATTTTGCTTGGCTGAAGATCTCTTCTCTCAACTCATCTTCACTAAGCAAACTTCTACTCTCAGACATTTACGCAATTAATTCGCTTCCTCAAAAACAACCTTTCGGTTATAAGCGTCTAAACGCGTTTTGCCTGAGCTTTCCAAAATCGCCGTGACTGCCTGAGCAGCCGCAATTGAAACATCGCTATCTAAACTAACCGGAGAGCAAAATGTTTGTTCTAACGACACTGAGCTGGGTGGGAATTGGCATTCTCATTCTGATCCTAATGGTGGTCGGTGCTGTCGCCAGCTATTTGCTGGTTGCACTTGCCGAGCACTATCTCTATCGCCTGTCCCACTTCCGCACCATGAGAGCATTCGCCAAACTCGATGCACTCAGCAAACGTCTCGACAATTACGTTCCGCGGAAAACGCGCAACGATCGTCTCACTGCCTCGGTCGGCGAACCAGCCAATCGCGTTGCCCATGCCATTTTCATGCTCGAAAATCGCAAGACTTCCCTGCAGCGAGACAACGATTTGCGTCGTGGTGCTTTCACTCGTCGAGAGTGGAAATACCTGCGCGAAGACGTCAACAAAGTCCTCAAGCGCGCGGATTTCCTGGAGATTTTCATTCTCACGCGCGGGAAGAACGACGGCATCTGGCCATTCAATGACCGCCTGCCCTCGTTCGTCGCGCCCAACAATTATGCACGTGACCGCAAGCAGTGGGAGCGTCCCGAGTGTTCGCATCGAGTCTGGGGCAAAGGCGCTCTCGACGAAGGTGCCTATGTTCCTGAGCGTCAGGAGCCAGTTATGCTGCTGCCTGCGCCAACTCAGCCGGCGGTTCGCCCCACAACGAGCCCGAAGGTAGTTGATCTCACAGCCATCCCTCGTAAGCCCACCGCTCTCCCTGACGGCGTCTATAACAACCGTGGGCAAGTCGTTCCGTTTGCCAGATCAGCACGTAAAGTGAACGTGCGAACCTGAATGCGCCACGTGAAGTGAAGATGGCGGACACGTCGATGCCTACGCTGGCTCAACGGTGGTGGCGGAACATGTTTCGCTTGTCACCGCCAGACCAGGCGCCAACGTGATAATCGAGGTCGAGTAACGCTCGACTTTCCCTGAAACAGAATACCGTTCTTTGGAAGGACAAACCAATGCGTATCGAAATTACCCCGAAAGAGCCGATGCACCTGCGCGTTCGCTACAACGGCAAAATCATCTGGGACGAGACTTTAGAGCCCGGCAAGCACGACATCGAAGTCGAGCATCCGAAGACCTGTGGCACCGCCGAACTCTCGCTGGTCGAGGATGACGATTCGGAATTCCCGATTGCCTCTGCCGAATACGGTGACTGCAAGTGCGATGGCGGACACACTGCCTGAGCAAACTGAAATTGAATTCAGACTAGGGTCAAACCTATTTGACTGGCGATCGGAGTGGAGAAGCACCCCTAACAAGGTGCTTTTTCACTCCGAGAACTGGCTCTCCAACTTAATCCTCATCCCTTTCTTTTTTCGAAGAAATAAATACTATAGCACCTAGTATCAAAAGGATTTAAAGAGAACGAACAAATATCGAGATGCATTTTGCAACTCTCCAAATGTTCGCTCTCCCCTATCAGCCAGGCATAGAGCCAGCTTCAAGTGATTTGATGATTATCGATTGCTCGCCAACCATTAGGCGATGTGATTCGACAGCTCGAAGAGATCGTCGGCCAGTTTCTGAATCATCTGACGGCAAGCCACTTTCGACAGCCACTCAGACGGAATAGCATCGACACCCAGGTGAGCGCCGGCAATCTGACCATAGATGGCGGCAGTGGTATCGGCATCATCACCGAGATTGGCGGCAAGCAGGCAGCCGTCTCGGAAAGTTTCGCTCTTATAGAAGGCCCACAACGCAGCTTCCAGAGACTTTGCCGAATAGCCACTGCCTTTGATCACAGGCGGCTCGGCCTGCTTAAAGGAGCCGGAGGCGATTTCAGCAATCTCCGGGCAGAGGGGGTGTTTATCCCAGTATCCGTCGACAGGCGAATAGAAGGGGGACAGCAGCTCTTCTTTGGAGGCACCGTTGAGAGCTCCAACGAGCAATGCCGCAAAATATCTGCAGGCATCCACCGAGACTAACGCACCGTGGGTGGTGCGAGAACTTTCGGCTGCTCGTTCGATAGCATTGGCTGCGTCGTTGAAATACGCCATCGGCACAGGCGCCAGGCGCATCAATGAGCCATTGCCAGCGGTCATCGGATCGGTCGCACCGGCAACCGGGTCACCAGTGAATTCAAATTTCCGAAGAGCAGCACGCACTGTGTGCCCGATGTCGAAACAGACGCCGTTACTGGACAGATAGCCGTTTCGATACCAGCGCACATAACGTGTCATCTGATCACCGGCATCGAATCCACCGCATTCGATCAAGCTGGTCGCCAGGCAGAGAGCCATGGAAGTATCGTCGGTCCACTGACCGGCAATTAATTCGAAAGGTCCGCCGCCGACCATATCGCTTATGGGCTCGAAAGTACCCGGGAGATTGAACTCGAGAGTGGTGCCTACAGCATCGCCGACGGCAAGCCCGATTAGAGCACCTCTAAATCTTTTTCTGAGTCTGATTGTCATGTTTTGGCGCGCTCCTTGCGCATCAGACCAGTGCACACAATTGTGCACTGGTCTTTCGATGGAATTGACAAATTGCCTTACTTTACTTCGCCAAGGCAGGCGCAAGCGCCTTCTTATCCTCGTCAGCGAGGAGTTTGAAAGCAGGATCTGAGAGGAAACGCACAGGCATGATCGGGT
The DNA here is from genome assembly GCA_014380105.1 of Candidatus Melainabacteria bacterium. GTDB lineage: Bacteria > Cyanobacteriota > Vampirovibrionia > Obscuribacterales > Obscuribacteraceae > QKMZ01. Next base: position 10,325 of record JACMKL010000370.1, on the reverse strand, counting down.
CGAGCACTCCAGTGCCGAGCCCAAGAATCCCGGTGCCATAATGATTGGTCTTCACACCCAGACGGCTGTAAAGCTCCAGGCAAGCGCCGATGCATGTCCAGTGGCTGGCAGCGCGACGACCAATAATCAAACCGAGCCAGTCATAACCGGTGACAGAAAAGCGTGTCTTCAGCCGGTCTTTTACAAAACCAGGCAGCGGCAAATAGCGCAGAATCTTGTCGCGGGTCACCCGCGCTTCGGCACGCCAGCGATCATTTTCCTTCAGCATAATGCGAACAACCTTTGCCATTACGGCAAGTTCGTCTTCGCTGAGCGGAGTGACCAGTCGCATTGCCACATAGTGACCGCGATCTTCAGGCTTACCAGTCAGAGTTTCGATGGGACTTAAGACAGCACCACGCTCCATGTAGGAGGAAAACGCCATCAGTGAGCCGTCCTCCATCTGCACAACCACTTCACCATGACCGACACTTTCACGCAGACGCGTAGCAATGCGGCCGGAAGTGAGAATGAGGTCGCCTGGTTTAAGCGCTTCCTTGGCTGGATTGATCCAGGTGCCTTTGGGCAGAGGACCATGGCCCTGAGTCATATAGAGCTTGCGGTTTTGCCGGTAGAGCACATAGATGTAGACCCATGCAGAAAGCACAAGCGCAGAAGAAACCAGAACGCCTATTGAATGTGTCGTAAAGACAGCCAGCCCGGCAAGCGAAACACCTATGCCTACGGGCAACAGCACTTTGATTCGCGAAAACAAATCGAAGTAAGTGGTGAACAGCTGGCGCATGCCCAGCCAGGTCACACCCAGCCAAAAACCACTTACCAGAAGACAACTGAGACTGAATTCCCAGCTCAGCACACCTTGGAACCACAGCCAGGTCAACCACCCGAGTAGCAAGTACGCGGAGGTGCCGGCGAATTTCATCATGCGATAGAACATACGATTGTCCTTTCACGCCTCGAAGGCGCAATTTAGATTAGCGTGAGCGCACACAAAAACGAGGCACCGAAAGTGGTGCCTCGCCTGTAGTGCCTGAAACTAATGTTTTACTTGGTTAACGGTCTAACGAGCCACCCAACCGCCGTCCATCACCATCGTTTGACCGGTGATATTCGACGCTGCGCTGCCCGCCAGAAAGACTGCCATCTCCCCGATTTGCTCAACTTCTACAAAGCGCTTTGATGGTTGCTTTTCTTCGAGCAATTTCACAGAAGCTTCTTCGATGGAAATTCCGAGCTTTTCAGAAAGTGCCACAATTTGCTTTTCGACCAGCGGAGTTCTCACCCAGCCTGGACAAATTGCGTTCGCCGTGATGCCGTTTTCAGCATTCTCGAGTGCCACCACTTTGGTGAGACCGACAATGCCATGTTTTGCAGCTACATACGCGGCTTTCTCAACAGAGGCAACCAGACCATGGACGGAGGCAATGTTGATAATGCGACCAAATCCACCTTCGCGCATCTTCGGAACAGCTGCTTTCATCGAGTGAAAAGCAGCGCTCAAATTGATGGCGATAATCTGATTCCATTTTTCAGCAGGGAAATCTTCAACGCGCGCGGTGTGTTGAATACCGGCATTGTTGACGAGGATGTCGACACGTCCATAAGTCTTATGAGCAAACGCTACCATGTCGGCAATGTCGTCTGGATTTTCCATGTTGGCAGCATGGTACTGAACATCAACGCCTTGATTGCGAGCTAGTGATTTGCGAGTTTTTTCAACAGCGTCGTGGTCACCCAGCCCGTTCAAAACTACAGAAGCCCCGGCTTTAGCAAACGCGGTCGCAATGCCGAGTCCAATCCCCGAGGTAGAACCAGTAATGATGGCTACTTTGCCATGCAACGGTCTGCCGTCTTTGCGTTCAGACTTGCTTCTCTCTGCCGGGATTTTTTCTTCAGTCTGGAGATCCATTTGCCGATACCTGCTCAAAGGGGAAACTCTGGCGTCCGCCGACCGGTCACTATGAACCGGACGGCGGCGTTTAGCAAGAGTTGGCGCTTAAGCCAGTACTTCTTCGAGGACCGGAATGCGTCCACAGGCGCGCGCGGCCGAGATAATCGAATGTGCGGTTTTGTAACCGTCTTCGATCATGGCAGCGCAAGTCTCGGCGGAAACTCCAAAATTGAGTCCAGCCACTTCTGCCAACCCGACCTCCACAACGATGTGCAGATTGGGATCAACAACGCGACGATGACCCGCAATCGGGAAGTACAACTCACGATAGTGGAAGTACAAATCCAGCGGTGTGCGCCATTCTTTGGCATTGGCAGTGGCAGGCTTGAGCGTCGACACAATTGCCGGCGCCGCAGAGAAGCAGGTCGGGTTGTAGTGAAACAGCGCTCCATCAGCGAGGAGGCGAAGACGGCCGCCATCTTGATACCAGACCGGACGCAGCACCGAGGGCAATGCGCACGACGCGGCCAGAGCGGTGGCGAGGTCGTAGTCCTCACCTTCGAAGACGAACGGCTCTTTAGCAATCAGATCGAAGGTGACGATCTTGAGCTTATTGTTTGGCTTAAGACCAAACTCGCGAACCATCTCACGCATCGAGACGGTGAGATCAACGGGACCACCTACCATAAACGATATGGGGTCGCACGGGGTGAGAGTTTGCATGAACAAACCCAGGTCGAAACGATTGTTCAGACCACGATTAAACACCCGAGCGAGATCCTCGACCGAATATCCATTGGTGGCGAACGCGGCAATAATCGAACCGACTGAGGCACCAGTAACGGTGCCGACATTTACGCCGAGTTCAACAATAGCCTTCCAAACGCCAATGTGTCCGAAGCCCTTAACGCCACCGGCGCCAAGCACTACGTCTACACTTTCGCCCGGAAGACGAGGTTTGGTTTTACAGGTAACCATACCTATTCTCCTTTCGGATAGTTAGATTGTTAAAAACAAAACCGGACTGCCGAATGCAGCCGATTTAGTAGAGTGTGCGTTCTGTGAAGTTGAATCCCGACACTTTCATGGCAGGCACCACAGCAGGTAGAGCCTCTTCACCGGCGGTTCTGACTGCCGGGCTCAAGAGGAGCACGTTGTTGAGCATTTCGATCAAACTGACATTGAAGCGCATATTTTTCACGCCGCATTTCACAACACCGTCCTCAATCAGGAAAGTGCCGTCTTGCGTCAGCCCCGTTATCAGAAGCGTGGTCGGATCGACCTCTCTGACATACCAGACGCGAGTAACAAGAATGCCTCTGTCAACCGAGCGAATCATTTCTTCGACCGAAGTTTCACCCCCGGCAATCACGATATTAACAGGGTAGTCGCCCATCGCACTGGGTTGTTCCAAGCCATGTCCGGTCGCTAGCACACCCATGGAAGCAGCGCTGCGTCTGCCGTAGACGAAGCTGGCCACAACTCCTTCTTCTACCAGACTGAGCGTTTGCCTTGGCATACCTTCACCGTCGAACGGCTGACCACACTGATCTTCGTGAGTGACATCATCACTGATCGAGATGTTGCCACCAAAGACTTTTTTATCAAGCTTTCCGCGCAGAGCAGAAAGCTTGTCCACATGGCTTGTGCCGGCAAACGAGTACCAGAGCGCACCGAGCAGGTCGAGCACAGCGGCAGGCTCAAGTACTACAGTGTAGCGGCCGGGATCAACTTCTTGAGGATTGGCTGACAGTGTCGCTTTCTGAGCAGCACTTTCTGCGAGCGCTCTGACGTTTATGTCGGCAGCGTTGACCGAATGTGCCTTAACCCAGCCCGATGAGTCAGGCGCAGTCATGGTTATGGAGCATTCGGCAGAAGTTTCGCGGTGGTAAACAAATAGACCTGCGGAATTTCCGATCGCTCTGAATGTTTCACCACTAGCATAAACACCTGATGCGATAAGCTTTTTCGCAACGGCTACTCGAATCACTTTCTGAACTTCTCTGGCACGATCGAGAGCTGACATTTTTGCGGTGGCGCGATCAAACCGGCTGACTGCAGCTTTCTTACGTCCTTTGTTTGCGACAATCGGCTCGAGACCGTCGTCCTTTTCCAGGAGTTTGACTGCAATGATGGCGTTGTCGATCAACGCACGTACTGACGCTTCGCTCAAACTCTCTCCAGAAAGCCGGGCTTGCCTGCCGTTCAGAATCACGCGTACAGCGATGCCTTCGGTTATGGGCGCCTGATTTTGAGTCATGCCGTTGTTCGCAAAACGCGATGTGGCAATGTTGCTTCCCGAAATAGTCACTTCGATAGCATCGACTTTGCGGCGCGCATAACGAACTGCAGTCTCGACGATCTGTTTTGCTTTTATCTCAGTGATCATCTTGACTCCTAATCCGAGGTGGCGATGCCGACTTGCACGTTACGAAAACGCGCAGGCGCAGCGCCATGTCCGGTCCACATTGTCTGCATCGGCTGCCCTTTTCCGCAATTAGGCACACCCCAGTTGATGTATTCTTCTGGGCTACAGATGGCATCGCACGAGCCCCAAAATTCAGGTGTGATGCCGCTGTAGCTGGCATTTTTCAATAAGCGCGTGCGCTTACCGTTTTTGATTTCCCACGCCGCTTCCGTGCTGAATTGGAAGTTGTAGCGCCTGCCATCGATCGACCAGGATTTGTTGGTATCGAACAAGATACCGTCTTCCGTGTCCTTAATCAGATCTTCCAAACTGCCAGCGATGCCTGGCAGAAGAGAGATATTCGTCATCCGAATAATCGGCTGAAAAGCGTAGGATTCAGCCCACATGGCACCACCTGAGGCCTTCTCACCGATTAGATGAGCCGTGTCCCTCGAACTCAGATATCCGGAAAACAAGCCATCTTTGACCAGATATGTACACTTTGCCGCCACGCCTTCATCGTCAAAACCGAACGACCCGAGACCTGTTGGCTCGGTAGAGTCAGCGACCAGATTGACTAGCGGTGAGCCGTACTGGAGTTTGCCGAGTTTTTCCGGCGTCAGAAAACTAAATCCGGCAAAATTTATTTCCCAACCGAGGGCTCGGTCGAGTTCCGCCGGGTGACCACACGACTCGTGTATTTGCAGTCCAAGCTGGTTTCCGGTCAAGATGATGTCTTTGTGAGCCTTAGGGCAATTGGGAGCGGTGAGGAGCTCGACAGCCTCCTCTGCGATGCGCCTGGCGTGGTCTTTGATGTTCCAGCGCTGAACGATTTCCCAACCGGCAAGCTCAAACTGTCCGCCAAATGAATTCGGCCACAAGCGCCTTTGCCGGTCATGCTTGTCGGTCGCATTTGCTTCGATGCCGACGCCTGATCGGATGCAGGTTTGCTTGATGCGACTGCCCTCCGACGATGCGAAATATTTCACTTCGCGAATGAAAGACAGGGAGCCAACTGCAAGTGTGACACCTCCAACGGCCAGCATCGTTTTGGCACATCCGAAAAGCAATTCCAGCTTCTCCTCCGTGCTCACCGAAAATGGGTCAACCAGATGCGGTGAAACCCATTCTGCAACGTAAACAGGCTCGGGAGCGAGTTTGACTGGTTGACTGAGGCAAGTGCCAGAGGCGCGAGCAACTGCAACAGCCTCTCGGACAGTTTTGAAAATGGCGGCTTTGGTGAGCTTTTGCGTTGATGCAAAACCCCATCCACCTGACGCAATTACACGAATGCCCATACCGGAAGAAGTGCCTTGATTGAATTCAGCGACAGTCAAATTTTTAGTCTGAATGTGCTGATACTGCTGGTCAATAATGCGCACGTCGATATAAGTGGCACCTTCATGCCTGCCTACATCAAGCGCGTATTCGGCTAAAGCCTTCAAAGCAACCTCCAATCGAGAGTCCATCAATTACACCACGCGAAAAATCTCCCGTCTCCCTTGTAAACCGTGCCTGATCAACACCTTTGGGGCGAGCGCGAAGACGTGAAAAACGCTTGGGTAGTGAGGTTATGTAAAACTTTTGGAGCAGGACGAAATAAGAACAGGTTAGAACTTAGGATTTCGGAGACAAAAGCTCAACTTGATTTGATTACTTCTGAATTCAAAAATACTAATAAGCTAACTTACTCATAAATAGACGTTTCTCTGTTGCCATACTGAGAGAGCGCGCGAGAAGATTGACAACCCCAGCGATGAAGTGATGATTCGATTCGTCAACAATAGCGAAGCTGTCGCGACTACTTCCAGGCTTCCAATTTTTGACGCTTGTAGGCAAATCTGTCATTCAGCTGCGAAATTCCCGAATTGGTAATTTCGTTGTACCCTCGCACTCCGGTCGTAATTCCCGAAGACGCTAACATTCCCGAAGCAGCAACACCAAACAAAGAGCCGGTTTTTGATGAAGCCCAGACACCTGCCGCGCCCAATCCAAGCTGAATTCCTCCACTGACACAGGTCAGAGAACCACCAATGATCTCGTTACTGCGCACGCCCCAAACAAAATCGGACTGTCCGGATTCAGTAGTGAGTGATTTGAGAGCCAAGGCATCATTCAAAGAAATTCCATCTGACGCTTGATCAGTAAAGACAGATTTATATTTTTCTGTGGCAGCGGAAGTGATTAATTTAGCGAATTTCGCATCAGTCGCGAGCGCTTTGACGAGATCGAAATTTTGCGCAATGGCTGCAGCTGCAGCCCTCTTTTCCATGTCAGAGTCAGTGTCGTTGGCTGCAGTGGTCAATTCGTTTAGATCAAGATCTTGATCATGATCTAAATCGTACGCAGAAAAACTTTTCAGTGAAATATCGGCAAGATGCTCTTTATTAGCGCCCAACTTCGCTATTTCGGCGGGATCTGCGCTGAGAACCAGTTCAGGTGTTGGAGGAATTTCGGCAGGTATTTCGGCAGATATTTCGGCCGGTATTTCGGCCAGGTCGTCCTGAGTATTTGCTGGAAGCTCAGGTGGACTAACTCGTCGCTGCCCGAACATCTCGGACCCCGGTAGAAGTTCAGGAAAACCATTTCCATCGTAACCAGTTCGATTTGGATTTGGGGGCGCAGGTGTCTGCGCCTGCTCAAACAATTTGATGCTGGTGTCATAGAATGACTCCTGAGCGCCATTATCGCTTGCGCTAAAATCCTGTTTTTTAAAATCGAAGTCCACAAAAATCCTCACATTGACACAAGGTCGGGAGGTAGAAACATGGGTGCTTTTAGGGGTCTTCACATACTAATTGCGGCAGCGTGAAGAGAGCGTGAATAGCAAAAGACGACAGCTGTGCCCTGTGAGCTATGCACTGTCGTCTTTAAAAGCAATCTAGCTTTTAGCTTAAACTGTCACCTAATATGCTCTTGCGAACACAGCTTTGATCTTTGTCGCTTTTCCGGTATAGAAACACTTTCCTTCCGGATGGTCCTGGTTGAATGGAATACAACGCACAGTTGCTTTGGTTTCTTCCTTGATTTTGCCTTCGTCTTCAGATGACCCGGCGAAATAAGCTTCAACAAAACCGTGCTTGTTTTCGATCACGTCTTTGAATTGGTCATAAGTATCGATAGTGTGAGTATTTTCTTTGCGGAAATTCAAAGCGCGCTCAAAAATTGCCTTCTGAACTTCATCCAACAAATTAGTCAGATACTCTGACAGTCCGGATTGGCTGACATCGCGGGTTTTAGTGCCGGTGTCGCGACGCGCGATCTCTACAACATTTTTCTCGCAATCTTTCGGTCCGATGTTTAAGCGCACTGGCACGCCTTTTTGCTCCCAGTGATTGAATTTAAAGCCTGGAGTGTGATTATCTCTATCATCCAAATGTACGCGAATACCGGCTGCTTTCAATTCGGAAGCGATGGCATTCGAACGCTCTAAGACAGTGGTCTTATCAGCATCTGTTTTGTAGATTGGCACAATTACGATTTGAACGGGCGCAATTTTAGGAGGCAAAATCAGCCCCTTTTCGTCACCGTGACCAAGCACGATAGCGCCTACCAGACGGGTCGAAACGCCCCAGCTGGTCTGCCATGCAAATTCCAATTGTCCTTCTTGACTCTGAAACTTAATTTCGAAAGCCTTTGCGAAATTTTGACCGAGAAAGTGTGATGTTCCGGCTTGTAGAGCCTTCCCGTCACGCATCAATGCTTCGATGCAATAAGTACGGACAGCTCCGGCAAAACGTTCACGATCAGTTTTTGTACCGGTTAAAACAGGCAATGCCAGCCATTCTTCAGAAAGAGTGCGATAGACTTCCAACATTTTTTTCGCTTCTTCTTCAGCTTCATCAGAAGTAGCGTGTGCGGTATGCCCTTCCTGCCACAAGAATTCCATCGTGCGCAAGAATAGTCTTGTACGCATTTCCCAGCGCACTACGTTTGCCCATTGATTGATCAAGAGTGGCAAATCACGCCAGGACTGAACCCACTGCGCAAACATGTAATTGATGATTGTTTCGGACGTAGGGCGGACAATCAGCGGCTCATCTAATTTTTTTCCGCCGCCATGAGTGACGACTGCACACTCAGGCGCAAAACCTTCAACGTGCTCTTTTTCTTTAGTCAAAAAAGACTCAGGAATGAGCATAGGGAAGTAAGCATTCTGGTGACCGGTATCTTTGATCATTTTGTCCAGAGCATTCTTGATATTGTCCCAGAGCGCGTATCCGTATGGACGAATAACCATGCAGCCCTTGACTGGTGAATAATCAGCCAGCTCAGTTTGCAAAATAGTTTGCGTATACCACTTGGCACGGTCGGAATCTTTATCGTCCTCGCCCAGAACATCCGCCTGTTCGTCGGTCTCGATGTTCTCTTTTACTTCCATGTTCTAGCACTCCCAGAAAAACCCGAAGGTTCAGTATATCTCACAGGCACCCGTGGATTGCCATTAGAAAGCAGTCAAGCAATACTTTGTATCGGCAGTGCGCGCAGATCTGCGTTTATACTGTTTAAACCTTGGTTCGGACTGGGAATTTCATGCAACTTACCGGTGAGCTGTCCAAAGTATCTTTACCAAATTTGTTGCAACTCGTCCGAAACGGTGAGTTGACAGGCAAATTCAGCCTCCTTCAAGCCGCCAAAACAGCCACTGTAGTGGTGGAAAAGGGCTCAATCGTCCACGCTGAAGCTGATGTGTTGCATGGGAAGGACGCCCTGTTTGAGCTGTTTTTATGGGCAAACGGTTCATTTTCTTTTATTGAAATCGAACCCTCTTCAATCACTGAACACAGCATTAACCCTGCGAAGTATGACGAAACCACTGACAAACTGCTTAAAGAAGGTCAATCTTATGCGGAGCAAAAACGCTTTCTTGATCAGCTAAGAATCACGGGACAAACTGTTTTGAGCCCGGCCAAAGATGCACGCTCTGGAAAATTGAGTGAAAGCGCCCTGCAATTGTTAGGTGAAATTGACGGATTGCAGCCGCTGACGGCAATTCTTTCAAGACTGACATTATCTAGAAAAGAACAAATACAATCGCTCGCGACACTTCTGTCAGACGGATTTTCTGTAGTGGTAGAGCCGCAAGAACCCGCCAGCATGGAGCAAACGAGTCTGCCTGACTGGGTCGTAGCTCGACTAAGACAAGATAATCCGGACATTTCCCAAGCTATTGTCGATATGGTTGTCTGGGTTGATCGCGTCAAATGCTGGATGTTTCAAGCAGATTCTGATTTCGAGAAAATTAAGAATATGCTGGAGAAAAACGGCGGCAGTTCAGTACCGAGCAGTCAGTCATACACGTCAGAAAATGATTACTTGAACGCAGACGTGGCAGCAGACCTCTACGGAAGTGAAGAAGCTCCGGCCAAGAAAGAGCGAAGTGGCGGTAGAAACCCCGCTCGCAAGCCATCAAACGACTAATTTTAAGGCTAATTTCTTGACTAGCCCTTCGGCGCAGCTTTAGCGAGAGCTCTTACTCTCTCTACATCAACTGGGTTGGAAACTTCACCCTGGCGCTTTAATGATGTTCCGACAATAGCACCATCGGCGACCGACAAAATTGCTGTGATATTACCGGCGGTGCAGCCGCTTCCGCAAAATAATGGTACGTCAGGAAGCACTTCTTTGACTGACTCGAAGTCTGACATATCAGGAGCAGAGCCAGTCGCCGTGCCGCTCACGATCAATCCGTCCGCGAGTCCTCGCTTGACTGTGTCTTTGGCAATCAGTCGAATATCGGAGTCTGCTAAAGGACTGGCATGCTTGACCAGGACATCGGCTAAAATTCTGACGTCTTTATTAGCCATCAATTGACGACGATAGAGATGAAGCGCGTGCGCTTCGCCTTCGATTATGCCCTGGTCTGTGAGCATTGCTCCGGTCAGGACATTGACACGAATAAAGCGTGCACCAGTAGTCGCAGCCACAGCCAGAGCCGTTAGAGCGTCGTTACGCAATACGTTGACTCCAATAGGCAAGTCACTGACAGACATGATGCGTTTGACTACTAGAGCCATTGCGCATGCA
>JACMKL010000369.1 GCA_014380105.1 Candidatus Melainabacteria bacterium | reverse complement strand
TTGTCGGTTTTTACTTCGACTTTATTTGTCTCTGTGACGACAGTTTTTGCGTCGCCTGCTTTAGCAACAACTACTTCTTTTGAGTCAGCCTTTTTGAAAAATGGCAATGCTGCAATCTGTACTCTTCGATTGTTTGCTGAACGCGCAGTGCGTTGCTTTGCTTCCGCCCCTGACGATTGAATCAGAGGTAGCAGTGTTATGGATAGCGCAACACATGCTGTCAAAAACTTTCGACCGCTGCGAATGTTTTTACCCTGGTTGCCTTCGATAACTTGCATGCTCACTTTTGCGCTCATTACTGCCCCTTATTTTCCTGATCCGAAGATGTCTTCATAAACACCCAATGTTTCACCTGGCGTCAGCCCCCAGCCAAGATAATGACCGTCGAGCCAAATTTCAAAATGCAGGTGAGGATATTTCGTCTGTCCAGGCAAATTTTGTCCTGTTCCCGAAACACCAACAAATCCAACCACGTCTCCACGGTTGACGTAAGAATTATCCTTCAAACTGCCATTTACTTTCGTTAAATGCGCGTATTTAGTGATGACGCGGTTGCCATGATCGATCCAGACCTGGCAACCTCTGAAGAGGTCTTCATTAGGCTCGGAAGTCTGGTGTTCACGGGCGCATTGGGTCATCACTCGGTTGAAAGTAGGACCGTCCATGTCTCTAAAATTGCGATCGATGCGAATAATTTTTCCTGATTCGGCAGCGTGAGCAGGTGTGCCCATTGCAACCTTCGAGCCCCCACCATTGAAAAAATCGACGCCGGAGTGAATGCCATATCGATACAATCTGCGCGCGCCCGGGAAAACGCCCTGGTGTGCAGGAAGCCGTCCACCAAGTATTGGCAATGCAAATCCGTCCAGGCGCGAATCGACGCCGCGCGGATTTATGTGTTTGCTCGCAGGGTCAGCGCTCGTTGCCATTCGGTTGGTCAGTTTATTGCCATTGATGATTGTGAAGCCGTGCTTGACTGGTAGGAGACCACGCAAATCACTGCCTTTGGGGAAAATGAATTGATTAGTCTGACCGGTTTTCTTGTCGATAGAAACAACGCGATTGTTTTCACGCTCGACAATATATAAAGGTGAACCAGGCGCGTTAAAGAATCTTGACGGACGCATTTTGCCATGACCATTTAAGCGGTATGGAAAACTAATTGCATGAACATTTGGCTTTTGGCTGCCACTATATTTAGTGATTGATCCATTTTTGCGCAATAAATATGCCATGCCATCAAAGGCTAATCCAATCCCGTCGCCAACGTAGTTGTCACCTTTACGAGCTTGCCACGGCATCACTTCACGGAAATATTGGCCAAGAATTTTGGCGCCGGGAGGGCAGGTCCAAATTTGATTGCGCTCCGGATCGATGAGAAGTATTCTCTGTCCGTCAAAGGCAAGATCGACATAGTCAGGGTGGGGAGAGCCGCTGCTCGGAAAGTTGGCGCGGTAGAGTAACCATTGATTTTTTTGTGTACTGAATTCCAGCAAGTCGCCTGATTTAGTTAAAACGATTAGAGATTTGCGAGGTGGACAGGCTATAAAATTGCTGAATTCTTGCACTGGAATATGTCCCACTGAAGAAGGTGGATGCATTTCTTTAAGGTATGCGTGCTGCGGCTGCGTTGCCGTCTTCTCGCTGAACTCAATTTTCCAGAGATGCTTCGGTCCAAGAAAGTAAAGCTTGCCTTCAAGTGATACTACTGACGATGGCAACACATGCCTGCCGACTTCATCGAATAGTGGTACCGATTGTCCAGCGTCTGATTCTGCGGGAGGCGCACTTCTCGCCTCAGGATGAGCAGCTGCGGTCAAATTATGAGGCTGCGCTTTTGGTGCAATATCTACAGTGGAGTGTATTTCCACTGAGTTTGAGGTCGTTGTGTGTTGCGGCTCCTGGGCTTTCGCCTGCACATCGCCTGAAGTAAAAGCACGAATACCGACAAAGGTAAATCCTAAGGCTAAGACTGACGCCACAAGAGGTGTACGTTTTCTTCGCAATTCAGGGAGACGTTTGTCTGTCTCGAGCGCTGTCATACTATCGGGTTGGTTTTCCTGCCGGAGCGGGTGGGACATTGTTCAGAACAGCCGAATCGCTGATGTACCAGTGGTCATTTATTTTTTCGATTGTGTAATTAACGTTATACGTATCTTCGCCCGATTTTACGGTCTGATTAGTGGTGTCATCGATCACTTTACGGAATTCTTGAATGAGTGCAAAACAAGCGTATTTCTTACCAGGCACAATTTCCTGATAGCGGTTGACGACAGCAGGTTTGGCATTAAGTTCGTAGTGCTGGTGCTTGGTCATCAAAAATTTGATTGTACCGGTTTGCTTTGCCAGAGCAGTTCCAGCCAGGACATCAGCTAATTCAGTTGTTGTGCGATCACGCAAGGCCGTCTTCTTGATACCTTGCCATTTTTTTAAAACTTCAGCGAACTCAGCTTTCAAATCTCCAGCTGGTGGTTTTGCCGTCGGTGTGGCGGTGACTGGCGTGGTAACCACCGCAGTAGTTGGCTTCACAGGCATTTTTACAGGTGTCGACAATGCGGTGCGAGGCGTCGTGGTGGCGACTCTCACCGGTGGTTTGGTAGATACAGAAGGTGTCTCGTCCGGAACTTCAACAGGTGTTTGCGCTGTCGATCTCGCACTCGGCTCTGCGGTCAACTCCTGGCTCGAAACTTTCAGAACAAGGGCTATTTTTTCACGCTTTTCTGCAGGCAATTCAGAGAGATCTTCTTCTGAAGGTGCAGAAATCAATACGTGATATTTTCCGGCCGGGAGTGAGACAGGCTTGCCTTCTTCCTTAACTACATCGTTTCTGTTTTTCTCTAATTCTTTATTGAAATCGGAGATGCGCGCCGGTTTTACACCGAGTGCTTCCAGAAAATAATCAGCATTCATTTGTATATTGAGAAAATTGCTTTGCCCCGCTGGTTGTTTGACCAGGCACAACTCCGCTTCAGTAACTTTGTCTTCGCTGACTTTCAGTTTGACGTGATTATCTTGCGCATCTTTCATTTCGTTTGGAACGCGCATAGTGGCGTTGAATGGACCAACACCAGGCCAACCGCCGGATTTAACTAGATCGCTCGCTTTAAAAGTTTCGACGGAGCACATTGGTTGCCCGGATGCACCCGCAGACGATTGAGTTGGACTGCTGTCCACTGAGCTTGCTGGCTTCGACAACTCGACAGGAGTTGACAAACTGCTGGTGCCACCCGTGGTGACCTTGAAAGTTGGAGAAGTATCAATGCTTGTCGGTTGAGCAGGTTTTGTACTCTTAGAAGATTGAGCTTTGGCATCATTGCCGTCACTCCAGAGCGCATCAAGAGAACCATCATCTTGTTGAGCACAAACAGGCAGTGTCAATGCCAACATCAATTGTGCTACGAGTGTTGAACGCAATAAAAAGACGTGACCGGCTCGTTCTCTCATTTTTCTCTCTCGTCAACCAGCTACCAAATTTCTCAAGCTGAAGTAATGAATAGCATAAACCAACAGCCCGAATAAAGCTCTTTGGTCTAGTTTACTGGGTTTTTCACCCTTTTGACGGTTCTAGAAAAAGCTTAAATCTAAGCGCCAAGCGCTTCAAGCGAAAGTCGGCTTGATAATTGCTCAACCTCGTAAGGGACGAGGTGCTCACCGTTTGCGAGCTTCGAGGCATTTAATGCGAGATATGAAAGGCATAGCGATTCGGTTGTCAGGTGTATGAGTGTTGGCTCAATTGATCCGGTCAGTAAAACTATATTGGCTGGATTACCTTCCGCAATTACATAAACTTTTTTCTCAGACTTAACATCGCATGGAATGCTGTAACGTCTGGTCTTGAAATCAAAATCGACTGAATGCGTGGCTAGCGAATTTAAATTTTCGAGGTCTAATTCGTCTGGCCAGTGACCGACATTCATAAAAATTGCACCATCTCGCACTGCTTGCCAGTGTTCTTTGCCAATTACTTTGCGTTTCCCTGTTGCGGTCACCACAATGTTGGCGCTTTTCAGTGATTCAAGGCAATCATTTACGGAGAAACCATCGAATTGGGCGATTAAACGTCTGACCGGGTCGGTGTCCACGACGTTAACGATGCCGCCTTCTTTGCGCAAATGAAATGCTACGCCTGCCCCAACCGGACCATATCCTAAAACGACCATATTCAAGCCAGACAAGGATCTTCCGGTGATTTTGCGCAGGAGATCGACAACACCATCACCCACCCCGTGAAAATTTTCGATACGCGCTTTCAATAACCCGGCGTTGATATTCACTACTGGCAGTGGCAGCGTTTTACCTTCCGCGGTCAGGCGGCGAACCTTTTCAATACCGCTGGTAGTGATTTCAGATCCGGCCAGGACGGATTTTGGCCTCCTTGATTCGGGCATTGCTAGAAATTTTTCAGTCAGCACAAATCCTGTGTCGGTCAGTAATTGTGGCGAGAAGGCAAGAACTTTCTCTGGACTGTCTTCACCCGTGAAGACTTTGGCGCCCAATTTTTCTATGCTTTTAATTGCGTCAATATCAGAGGTAGCAGGATTGCATTCACTGAGGAATAATTGCGCGCCACCAGCCACTAGTGCTTCTGCAGTCAGGAGTGTGAGCTGTGTCAAATGGCAATGCCAGCCAACTTTAACGCCATTTAGCGAACCTGTTTTTTGCAGATAATCAGAGAGCTTTTCCATTAGTGGAAAAAGTTCGAGCAATTCTGGCAACTTTTCACTTTGCCGATCTTTGTTTTGCACTTCGTTTTTCATTACTAAAGACCTAGAATGACCATTCCGGAACGTCTCAATAATTCAACGGTGCGAGCAACAGGCAAACCAATCACATTTGAATCGCTGCCGTCGATCTTGTTGACCAGCGCTGCTCCAATGCCCTGTAGTGCGTATGCACCCGCCTTATCCATTGGCTCGCCTGTATCGACGTATGCTTCAATCTCCGCGCGCTGTAGATGACGAAAGGTGACTT
>JACMKL010000368.1 GCA_014380105.1 Candidatus Melainabacteria bacterium | reverse complement strand
GCGTTGAGAGCAGCATGATGCAACTAGCTAATCCATATGCTCCAAGAGCTGCATCGATAACGAGAGGCTTTGTCCACTCGTCTGCAAGGCGTTGGTAAACAACTGGAAAAGAATTTTTCAAACATGCGACTGCTGAAAATGCAAGAAAACCACAGCAAATCAATGTTAATAAAATACCTACTGATTGAGTTGCTATTTGTAGGACGAAAAAGCTTTCCAGATTTTCAGCAGTGTTGTAGTTCATCAAAGATGCTTGAAGCTTGTTAGCGACTTGAGTAGCAACTGCTACCCAGGCAAGAATGATTGGAAGAACTGTCATTTTCCAGGGCACATGGGTTGCCTTAAATGCGATGACGCCCCATATTAGAGAGGAAAGAATTACCACTGCAATGACAATGATCGTGAAAATATTTGCTGCGGTTTGCAGCGGAGTTTCATTTTGTTGTTCGCGTAACCAATGGTCAGGAATTTTCCAACCTAAAGTAAGTTTTGATAGTTCATCGCCCTTGGTTTCCATGCTTGCTTCAGCTTGTGCGCCTGGCACTGCCAGCTTCGGCAGCAAGAATGAAAACTTATAATCGATGCGTTTGCTTCTTTTGATGATCGTCTCTGAATCAAGTACTGGTTGACCAAATTCTGGTCTGTTTTTTATTAGATAGTCTGTGCAAATTTTTAAAGCTTCGTCACGACTAGGTTCTGCACCGACATCGCCGTCTAAAGTCTTCGCCAAAATTACGCGCTTAGTGCCATCATTATTTAGATAGACGTTATATTCTTTCGGTTCACCAGGTTTGAAGTATCTGACGTGATATCCAATTGAAGGAAAGAGTGAGTTGTACAGCTCTTTTGTCTTTCCTAGTCCCAATTTTTCATAGATGAATTGCATCGTGCCGCGATTATCATCGTCTGGATTTATATTAGGATCGGCAACTGCGGTGTATCCTTCGACGTTTTTATTTTCGCCCTTCATAAAGCGAGCAGCATTTTTGAGAGCATCAGATTTGGTGATTGTCAGACTTTTTGTTTCGCCTATTTTTGGTGAGTTGAAGCCAATCGCCGCACCTGTTCCGATAATCAATAGAATGGCGAGCAGCAATCTCACAGGGCTGGCAAGGGCAACGTACGG
Source organism: Candidatus Melainabacteria bacterium (assembly GCA_014380105.1). Lineage (GTDB taxonomy): Bacteria > Cyanobacteriota > Vampirovibrionia > Obscuribacterales > Obscuribacteraceae > QKMZ01. The sequence goes on along the minus strand of JACMKL010000368.1, from coordinate 8,945 downwards.
AGGCGGCTTTGGAATGGTCAAGTCGACGTTTTGAATATGAGGTGGAGTGACCGTGACGACCTCTTCATTCAAGAGGTCATGTGGAGCCTCTGCGACGTTGCTTGGAAAATATTTGCTTCTCAGGATGCTGAACGTAAACGGACTTAAAATTCCTACTGCAAGGATGATTTGAATAATTCTTCCGGATGTGAAAATTGCTTGAACAGTGAGGAACGCGTCGTATAAATAATGCGCAAGGAAAACAGGAATAAAGCCGTACCGCTTAAACATCCAACCAAAGAAAAGCCCAACGATTGTAAGCTCGACTCCCCTTGCATAGCATGGTTGCTGAGGGTATGCGCTGTGTGCAAATCCCCAGATTATTGCTTGTACAAAATTTGCCATCCAAAAGTTTTTTGTCACTCTTTCAATCAGACTCATTGCCACCACGCGGCAAACGACTTCTTCAAGACCTGCAGCACTAATGCCTAGGAGCATGCCACCGAGTGCGGGGCAGAAGGTGCCGATGATGCGGTGGTCATCAACGTCCAGAGGGCAGAAATAGCCGAAGTGACTGCCCATTGTGTAGTAACTAATCAACCAGAAGAACATTACTCCACAGAGTAAGTATCCGATTGCGACTCTGTTGAGAAGTGACTGACTAAATCTTGAAAGCGGATTAAAGACGTATTCCATGGCCGCTTCTTTGGGCTTGCTGATTCGATAAATATATTCGCCAGCTCCAGCCATAATCATTGTCGAAACAAAAGAGAAGGCACCGAACGCAATATTCATTGCAGCTGTTTTTAACAAAAACCCCTCAAAACTCTGGCTCGTTTCGTATTCATATACTGTGCTGCCAAAGTCGTTCCATCTGTCAAAAATGCAAAGTACGCCCACGATGCCCGACACGCTCAATGCGAAGCGCCATCGCAGCTGGTGTTTCATTATGCCAACGACAAATGCGCCGATCGTCAAAGCGATGAAGACAAACATCAGCATCGATGCAATTGCGCCGAGGAGTTGGTTCGACTCGCGTATATGGCGATATTCTCGCTTCCAAGAATCAAAGGGCGATAACGATTTTTCGTAGAACTGGAGAGCGTTGCCTGTGACTTCTACCTCAACAATCATCTCTGACTTTACGTATTTTCTTTTGCGCCAACGAAAGTGGTGATCTGTGCGAGCGACACCTTTTTCGGTACCTTGATCAAACAATTCGTATTCGCTCAAATCTTCGTGGGCTTCGGTTTTGATGAAAGCCTCCGCCATCGCTTGCGCTTGTTCGTGAGTCAGGTCAGGCAGTCTTGTGTCGTCGTCAAAGACGTGCTTTACGCGCTGAAGAGTGCCATCGACTGTCCAGTCAGAGTAAAATTCTTCTTTTTTAAAAGGCTTGCAGATGCGAGTTGCCCACAGCCAAACCGGTACCTCCTGCTGCATCAACTTATTGGCTTTTTCTATGCCGAGATTGAACTCCAGAACATTCTTGGCATCACCGTCGATGTCGAATATGGTCGAATCAATCGAGCCGTCAGTTGAGTAGCCAAGTTTGTTAGCGAGTGCTTTTGAACGCATCGATGCATCAGATCTTGTGATCTTCATATCAATTGATGCTTCCGGAAATACTGATTTCCTGAACATGCCGTAGGCTAAAAAGCCCGCCAGGCTGATCAGAATAAAGACCAGAGCCGCCACCCGGTTGACTCCAATCGAAGACCTGGTGGCGGAGGTAGAATCTGGATTTTCGTTCACTTGGTTGTTATTTACCGGTGTATGCGGGTGTGCGTTTTTCTACAAATGCTTTGACGCCTTCCTGGAAATCATCTGAGCGACCGGCAATTTCTTGCAGGGATGCTTCGTATTCAAGCAATTCTTCAAGGTCGTTGAATATTGCTTTGTTGACTGCACGCTTGGTTAGTCCAAAAGCTTTGGTCGGACCTTTAGCTAATTTTACAGCCAATTCTGTTGCTTCTGTCATAAGCGCATCAGGAGCGACAATTTTATTGATCAATCCTAGTGCTAGTGCTTCTTTGCAGTCTAACTTTTCAGCTGAAAGCATCAAGTCAAATGCGCGAGTGGCGCCAATCATGCGGGTTAATAAGAACGTTGCGCCAGAATCTGGAATCAAGCCGACTTTTGTAAAAGACTGAATGAAGCTAACACCTTCTGCAACAATTCTGTAATCGCAAGCGAGAGCAAGAGATGATCCGGCACCGGCTGCGACACCATTGACGGCTGCAATAACTGGCTTTTCCATGCGTCTGATTTTTGTGACGATTGGATTGTAGCGGCGCCGAATGGAATCTCCGAGTGAAGGACGAACGCCTTCTTCGTGGCTGATACTGCGACTTTGCAAGTCTTGCCCAGCGCAAAATCCGCGACCGGCTCCAGTAATCACGAGGGCTTTCACTTCTTTTGATTTTTCCATTTCTTTCAAGGCATCTTGAAGGCGAAATGTCAGTTCGTCGGTGAATGAGTTTAGTTTGTCAGGGCGATTGAGCGTAATAAAGCCAACGCCGTTTTTGATTTCAGTTAAAAGGATCGTTTCTTCTGTCATGATATTTTCTCCTTAACGACCTGTGAATGTGGCTTGGCGTTTTTCGAGGAAAGCACGCATGCCTTCTTTTTGGTCTTCTGATGAGAAGAGCATGTAGAAATTCTTGCGTTCGACTTCCAGTCCATCGCAAAGCGAACCATCAAATGATTTGAGGATTGCTTCTTTTGCGAGTTTTACAGCGACTGGTGATTTTTTCGCGATTTCTTTAGCCATCGTTTTGGCTTCGTCCAAGAATAATTCAACTGGTACAACTTTGTTGACTAAGCCAAGAGCATGCGCTTCGTGTGCTGTTATCGAGCGACCGGTCAAGATGATTTCCATCGCTTTGTGTTTGCCTACAACGCGGGTGAGGCGTTGAGTGCCACCAGCGCCAGGAATGACGCCGATATTAATTTCTGGTTGACCAAATTGCGCTGTTTCGGAAGCGATAATTATGTCGCACGTCATGACGAGCTCACATCCGCCGCCGAGGGCGAATCCGCTAACCGCGGCAATGATTGGCTTTTTGACCATGCGAACACGATCCCAGGTGGCGAACTGATTTTTGTTCAACATAGAAATTGTTGATTCGTCAGACATTTCTTTGATGTCTGCACCTGCTGCAAAAGCGCGCTCGCTGCCAGTCAAAATTATGACGCGAACATTGTCGTCACGATCGAATTCTTCAAGCGCTGCAACTAGCTCGCCCATCAATTCGTGACTGAGAGCGTTAAGTACTGCTGGACGATTGAGAGTTACGATGCCAATCTGGTCTTCTACTGAAGTGAGAATGTTCCGATAAGTAAGGGTCATCATCTCTTGCTCCTTTAGTCAGAGTATGAATACGGATTTGGTTTAATCCTTTTGCTTGGTGCCACAAGCGCCACAAAATAGGAATGTCTGTGGCATAGGTTGATGGCAATTTTTGCATTCCACAACGTCGACATGACCGCTGAAATTGCTTTCTTTTTCAGCCACGCGACTTCTGATTTCGGGATATGGAATATCTTGCTTGCGGCGGAAAGCTCTCAGACCTTCTGCTGTCTCACTGGCTCCGGCGTGAACAGTTAGCCAGTCTCTGGCATGCCCAATTGTCATCGACCAGGAGAAGTCACGCCAGAAATTTAGCTGTTGCTTAGTGTAGCGCGTGCATTCCGGAAGTTTGTTGTAGAGCTTCTGAGCCATCTCTTCAACAGCACTGTCGAGCATTGAAGCAGGCACGACTTGATTTACCAGACCCCATTCTAGAGCTGTGTAAGAATCAATTGGTTCATTAAGTAGCAACATTTCACGAGCGCGACGATCGCCGATAATGAGCGGCAACCATTGTGTAGCGCCACCAGCGGCGACACTACCACGTCCGGCGCCAACTTGACGAATGGTGACGTGATCGGCAGCAATTGCCAGATCGCATGCCATATTCAGTTCGTTGCCACCACCAACAACCATACCGTTCAATTTGGCGATGGTCACTTTGCCGATGTTACGGAGGCGATCGTGCATCTCGATGAATTGATACATCCACTTGTAGTAGTTGTTGGGCTTGTGAAGAATGTAGTCTTCTTGTTCCTTAAGGTCGGCTCCCGTGCAAAACGCGCGATTGCCTGCGCCTGTTATCACAACTACGGCGATATTGTCGTCATTTGAGGCATCCACAAAGGCTGTCCCCAATTCCATCAATGTCGTCGAATCGAAGCAGTTCAGCACGTCTGGTCTGTTAATTGTGACCGTTGCAATGAAGCCCTTCTTTGTATAGATGATTCTTTTGAAGCCATAAGACTCCGGCGGAGCGCCGGTCCAAAGAGCTTCTGGTGTGGATGTATGCGGCATATGTTCTCCTTGTTGCCTAGTGTCGGACTTAGACGATCACTGGCGATTTTTCGTCTTCGGCAAACATCATCGAAACAATGTCTTTTGCGAAGCTCATAAGGTTTTTAGCTGAAGCTTTGCCTTCTGGTGAGGACATGCCTGCTTTGAGTGCTTCCATGTTGTCGAAATACAATTCGGCAATCATGTAATACTCTGACTCACCTTGTGGTGTGCCGAGAATTTTGGCGATTTCGGTTTTTTTCAAACCAGGGATTTGATTGCAGAGTGGAATGTGGGTTTGAAAGTAGTGTTCGTCAAACTCAGCTGCATTTTCTGGTTTTTTGTACATCGCGATTAGCTTGACCATTATTCTTTCCCTCAGTTTGTGTGTACTTTAAGCTTTTGATGCCATTTGTTTTGTTTCGGTGGGCTTAGTTTCGGCTTTGCGACGATCGATGACGCGCACTGCTTTCCCTTCGCTGCGTGCAATATCTTTTGGCTTCATTAGACGAACGTCGGCTGTGATACCGAGATTGTCTTTCATCAGCATTTGAATGCGTTGCGTTAGACCGGAGAATTCGACTCTGTCATGTTCAAAATGTCCCCAGGCTTTCACGATTTCTTCTGTTACTTCGACCTGGATATCGAGAGTGTCGAGGGCCTTCTTGCGGTCTATCACCAGTTGATAATGTGGTGACAATTCTTCCAAGTTTAGAAGTACTTTCTCGATTTCCGAAGGATAAACATTTACTCCACGAATAATCAGCATGTCGTCAAGACGCGCCCTCACTCTCGCCATCCTTACGGTTGTTCGTCCGCACGCGCAAGTTTCCATCGACAAACGTGAAATGTCGCCGGTGCGATAACGTAGCACAGGAATTGCTTCTTTGGTCAAAGTTGTGAAAACAAGTTCGCCTTCTTCGCCAATCGGCAAAACATCGCCAGTATTAGGATCGATGATTTCTGGAAGGAAATTGTCTTCCCACACGTGTAAGCCGTTTCGTCCTAACGCACATTCCATAGACACGCCCGGTCCGACGATTTCGCTCAGTCCATAAATGTCGAGGGCTTGAATTTTCAGCTTGTCTTCAATTTGCGCACGTAATTCTTCGGTCCATGGTTCTGCGCCAAAAATGCCCAATTCGAGTTTTATTGAATCGCGCTTGATGCCTAGTTCTTCCATGGTATAAGCAATGTTCAATGCATAAGATGGTGTCGAGCACAAAATTCGTGCTCCAAAATCTTGCAGTAACAAAATTTGTTGTTGTGTTCTGCCACCAGATGCGGGGACAACTGTAACGCCGAATTTTTCAGCACCATAATGCATACCCAGTCCGCCGGTGAAGAGACCATAACCGTAACTGTTGTGAAGAATGTCTCCTGGTCGCGCTCCGGCTGTTGCCAGTGAGCGCGCACAAACTTCCGACCACATGTCGATGTCGTTTTTGGTGTAGCCGACCACAGTCGGTTTACCTTTGGTGCCTGATGATGCGTGCAGGCGAGTGACATTCGCCAACGGCTCAGAAAATAAGCCGAATGGATAGTTTTCGCGCAGGTCGTATTTCCGGGTGAAAGGAAAATTCTTTAAATCAGCGAGCGTCTTTAAGCTTTTCGGACTGACGCCATGGGTATTCATCAATTGCTTATAGAAAGGCACTTTCTCATAAAGTCGCGCCACTAAAGTTTGCAGGCGCCCGAGCTGCAAGCTCTCAAGATCTGAGCGGGAGATTTTTTCGAATTGAGGATTCCAAATAAAAGGCTCTGACATGAAACGCTCCAGTCCGCAATGGCGGTCAATGCCGACATAGCGAGAGAACTGCGCACGACGGCAGATCATAACTCCTTATAAAGTTATTTCGCGTGGACTTTAGGCTGTCTTCCAATTTAGGTTTTCGCGGACTAGCGCGAGCTGGGTGATTTGCATTGTCCACTTGACTGATGGGTGTCTTGACTACGGGAGTCAGTAAAGTTTTTTCAGGACAGGGAACCTAATCATCTCAATAGGTTCTATACAGGAGAGATGCACCTTGTCGAGTGCGTACAATTAGCTAAAGCAGCACTCAGAATTTTCGAGCTAAACGCACTCAATGGCAGATAGCGCCTCTATTTCTACACCGGTGGAAAAGCAGACCGAGTCCTATCGCCACATCTGGTGGTTGCTTCTTTTCGCCATTGTCGGCCTCTTTATCTATGCGACCAAGAATGATGAAGTGTTCGCCGACGCGTCACTAAATCTGTCAATGCCTAAAGATAAAGTGATGGCGGTTGGCGAAGAATGGGCTGTCAAACTCGGCTACGACCCTAATGAAGCTGCGATTGCAGGAGCTGTCGAAGATGAGAAAAGTACATCGGAAGACTTGATTGCTGGGGGCAACGGCACTGAGGTCAAGCGCATCCCAAAGCCTAAAGCTAAGCTCTCCAATTTGAAGTCTCTGACCTTTTCGTATGACGATGATGCCAAGACCTTTCTTGAGTATGAATTGGGTGGACGTAAAGCCAACGAATTGATGGTTAAGGAAATACCGGTCTGGTATTGGCGTTTGCGTATGGCGAAAGAGTTGCAGCAGGAAGAAATGTCTGTCTGGATAAGCCCTGATGGCAAGCTTTCTGGGGTCGACCATAGTTTTGAGAATGATAAAGCCCTGCCATCAATAGACCATAAGGCGGCAGAAACTTTTGCGCGCGAGTTCGTTGAAAAGCAAGTGGGTGAAACGCTCACTGGTTACACCCTGATAAAGAATGAAGAGGATCAAAGACCGAAACGTAAAGATCACTCTTTCACTTTCGAAGCTGAGCAACCTGATTACAAGGGCGCCAAAATGCGCACTTTTGTCAGCATTGCGGGTAATCAAATTAAAGCTTACAACCGCTACTTGCATGTTCCGGAATCTTGGAAGCGCAAATTCGAGACAATGCGTTCGTACAATAATTCGCTGGGCGGTATCGCGCAGGTGTTTATGACTCTGCTTAATTACGCAAGTGGTTTTGTATTTTGTTGGGCGATCGTCTCCGGCAATATTCGCTGGCGCCCAGCCATCTTACTTGCGTCTATCTATGCCATTTTCCCTTTCATTGATGGGTTGAATAATTTCAGCGAAATTGTCGATTCGTATGACACTGGTACCACTTACGTTTCGTATATTGCAAAAACAATCACGGCGATGGCGGCCGCAATTCTTCCGAAATTTGTGACCGGACTTATTTTATTCGGCGCTGCCGAAGCGCTTTATCGCAAGATTTTTCCGCAGCATATTTCTGTCGAGGGTCTTTTCACATTTAAGGGTCTCAAGTCAAAGCCTGTATTGCTGGCAATTCTGGTCGGTCATTTGCTTCTTTTGATCGAGCTTGGTTATGTGGTTTTTTACTATTTAGTCGGACAAAAAATTCACTTCTGGTGTCCACTCGGTGTTGAGAATTATGAGATTCTAAGCAGTTATTTGCCTGCCATTTCTGCCGTCGGAGTTGGCATCAGCGCTTCGTTTATGGAAGAAGCACTCTATCGAATGGTCGGGCTCGGCCTGTTGATGCGCTTCACTGGAAATTTCTGGCTGTCCAACTTTTTGCAGGCTGCTGCATGGGGTTTTGCGCACAGTACTTATCCGCAACAACCAGCCTACGCACGAGGCGTAGAACTCACTCTTGGTGGCATGCTGGACGGCTGGATCCTGAAGAAATACGGCATCCTTGCTTGCGTCTGTTCGCACTACTTATTTGATACCTTTCTTGGTGCAAAAACCCTTTTCTCTTCCAAAGATCCGACAATGCAGGTGACCGCTTACCTGGCGGTGTTACCATTTGCCGTTGCCGGCTTAATTGGCTTTATTCGCTCGAGAAATGCAGCCCGGGCTGAAGTTCCCCCCGAGCTACTTAACGGCAGCATTACGACGACTGTGAAAGTTAAGGAAATTCTCGAAGAGACACCAGAAGAAAAGACGATACGATACACGCCGATTGCTCCGCAGCAGCGATTATTTTTGTTTGTCGTAACAGTGCTTTTAGGCTTCACGGCTTTTGTGGTGAAACCCCAATCACTGGGCACTGACGAATCGGTGCATAGAATCGATCGTGCTAAAGCAGAAGAACTTGCACAGAAATCAATAGAGCGCCACGGCATCGAAACTCGTGGCTATTCAGTGGTAGCCAGGCTTACGCAGCAATCAACATCTGATTCAAATCAATATTTATTCGAAAAAATTGGCTTCGATAAGACTGAAAAACTTGTCAAAACCACCCACAGTGGTGGCTATTTCTGGCGAGTGCGATATTACAAACCTAATGTCCCGGATGAATACGAAGTACAGATTGATGCTGAGGGGCGAGAAATTGGTTTTGATATTTCGTTGGCAGAAGAAACGCCAGGGAGAATTCTCACCAAAGACCAGGCTCTCGAAATAGCCAAACGGGAATTTGAAACTGTCTATCCGTACCTGACACCGTATGTGGTTCAGAGCGCTTCTGAGCAAAAACGTCCCGCTCGCACCGATTGGACTTTTGTATTTCGTTCGCCTCAATTCGATGGTCCTGATACGCAGTTTAAGAGCACCATGTTTGTCGTCGGTGATCGTGTTTCCGGTGCCAGTTGGCAGTGGGAATTACCCGACAAATGGAAGTGGGCGTTTTC
>JACMKL010000367.1 GCA_014380105.1 Candidatus Melainabacteria bacterium | reverse complement strand
GGCGATACCGTCGTTTTTTGTGCCCAGTCGTGTCAGGACGAAGGTGCCGCCAATGATGACCTTTTCGGTGCGGTTGACATAGAGGTAGATTTTTCCATCGCCTGTGCCGTAGTCGTAGGCGTCGAATTGCTCCACAATAGTGCCACCGCTAAACAGTTGCGCCTGAAACTTGGTGGCACGAGTAGTGCTATTGGCGCCGTCGGCGTCCGTGCGCACGACTGAGAAAGTGCCGCCTACAACTGCCTCGCGTCCATTCAGCAGGGTGGCATAAATGCGCGCGTCACCGCTCGAGTAGGAGGTCGCCTCAAAAGTGTTGACGGCTTTTCCACCGCTGTAACTTTTGACGGTATAACGAGTTGAAGGTGGGCCACCGGAGCAGCCTGCCAGAATCACCGCCAAAACCAGCACCACTAGCAACAGAGCGCCCAGGAGCGCTTTTCCTTTGGTCTTGGTCATTGTTATTTCCAGTTTTGATTTGCGTCTTTTGGACAGCAAGTTTGAATCTTCCTTACTTAAGAACACTCGGAGAAAGACCGAGCGACTCAGGAAGATACGCGGGCGCTACAGCCCACGCGATGTTGGAATTCTTGAGCTGGTCTATCAGCGCGCTATGACCGCCGAACTGATAGACCCGGGACACTCGCTTCCTTGTCAGCAAGCCGATTGCATCACCTGCGATTTCTTCTTCGGTGGCCCGAATGATGCGCCCGAATTCATAGTCACAGATCACAATAGAAGTTGCCGATTCCAGGCTGGTCGCGACAGCGATGGCGCTTCCGTTGCGCACGATCGCAATCGCTTGCCTGTGCCGTTCTGGCTCGGGAGCGAGAAAATTGATATGAGTCTCGACGCGTTGAAAGTCATGACTCAGCACATATTTCTCGACAGCCCTCTCGATGCCATATTTGATATGCACAACCGCTTGAGCTGTGCGAAGCGTCGTCACTTTAAGGTGACAGACAGCAATGCGTCCGACCTGAAAGGTCTTGACCGACTGCGCTGCTTTGACACCGCGAGTGGTGTTAAGGAGATTGCTGATTTCCTGATCATGCTCCACGCCAATCGTGTGTTGAAGTAGAACACGCCAGGCTTTAAGCAGCAATTCTTTGCCGGTGCGGAAAATCAAAACGGCAATTAACAGTCCGAGCGGATACTCCAACCAGGGAGCGTGGAATAGATATTCCGCAAGCACGCCAGCGAGCGCAACCATTTCGATTCGCCCGTCGCTGGCTGTTTCTTCACCATCGGCAACCAGGCTGTCGTGCCTGGTTTTCTTGCCAACGCTAATATGATAACGACTGACGGCTAGCGACAGAATGACACTGCCGGCAGTGACAGCGACCACCCATGGAAAGGTGGCGGCACTCATGAGTAGTTCTTCGTGCACCGGCAAGGGCAGCCACGTGCGCACGGCCGAATCGATGTCCGGGAAGAAGGCAAGTAAGCCAGCGCCCGACTTGACGGCAAACAGAAGAGACATTCCCATCAAGCCCAATCCGACCGCGCCTGCCGAAACGAACTCGATGTTCTTTCGCCCATACGCATACTTCTCGGTGGGCGGTCGCATCGAGATCTTGATCACGGCGATAACCGCGAGCGCTTCGAAAATGTCGGCGATGTTGTGCAGACCATCACCTGTGATCATGGGCGAATTGATGGAGGACCCGAGCGTCGTTTTGACGAACGCTTTGACAATGTACATTGCTGCCACCACGCACATGACGAAAATCGGATTGCCCGCATTGCGCACGATAAAGCCCGGCAAAATTCTGCTCAAGCCGTTCGCGATGCGCGTCAAAATGCTCCCGACTAAAGATTCTGTGGTCGCGTTTTTCTCTGCGGGTGAAACATCAGGAATGGGCGCGCTCAGTTTAGCCTTGGCGGTTTTCGTCGGAGGAGTCAATTGTCTGGCGAGCGAGCTTGCCGCTGCAACTAACGTGGGGGCGGGCGATTGTTCCAGAACCTGATTTACGTAGCTGCCAACCTTGGTTCTGCGTCCACGTGCCAGGACAATCAGGCTCGCGCCCTCGTCTACAGCTGCGTGCAGAATTCCTTCTGCAACATCCGGCGCCATCTCCACGCGTGTTGAAAACGGCACGCCGAGCTCATCTGCCCAGCTTTCGATATCTTCCAGAACCAGTTTTGCTTGCTCGCAAAGATGGTCGACCGCTTTTGTCGAATCACTCTCGGAGCGCCATGTCGTGTGATAGAAAACGACTGCGCAGCCGAGTGCCTGAGCAAGAGGAAGCGCAACTACAGCTGCGTCTCGTCCGGATTCGCCATCGCCGAATGGAATGAGAAGTGGTCCTTGTCCACGCGCGGCAAGTGTCTCCTCGTCATAAGGTGACAGCGCGTGAATGTCGGTGCGTCCCCGCGGAAGCTCATGGTCGACCACAATTGCTCCGGCCGGAAAATCAATTTTTGCAAGCGATTGATATTCGACCAAGTCCACTTCATCTGCGCTTAAGCCGACAAGCGCTTTGATGTGGGAAAGAACTCGTTCTCTCTGGAGGGCGTCGACATCGTCAAGGTAGTCTGTTGCAATCGCCAGCTGACGCGCTTTTGCGTCGATGGCGATGTACACGCTCAGTTTTTCCCCTTCCAGTCGTTTATTGAGATTTGCCGCGAAAGTGAGAGCCGTGGCTCCTTCGGGCGTATCTGAGAAAACAACGCATGTGCGCTGTCGCATTTGTTGATTCATAATTTGCTCCTTTGATTACGAGCTGCATGGCGCAGCATTTGATGGCACGCCACGGGCTCGTAACTGGTGAAGTCAGAGCTAGATAACCTTGCTTAAAGTTCTCAATTCAACTCCAAGCTGTGAATGTCCGAAGAGTGTTAGCCCTTTAGAATTTCAAAGTTGTGAAAAGAGCGTGATGTTTGAAAGAGAAGAACGAGCCTTGTTTAGGTCGGGAAATGGGATATGAATTAGAACGTAAAACTACGGGTAGGCATGGCTCAATTGTTATCAAGCGTTGTTAAGTCGCATGTCTGGTTTTTCACTTTTGATAGGCTCGCCCGCGCAGTTCACGCGAGCGAAATTATTTCTCACTCTTCGTCCGGAAGGTCTCGTAAAGCTTCATGTTTGGCTGCTTAAGCCAGTCTCACCTCGGGGTGGTGAGTTGTATCTCATAGATTTCTTCAGTCGCTTCTCTTGAGATTAACGCCTCAACAAAAATAAACTTCCACTGCTCTTTCATCTCTTTCCCCACAGGAACTCCCCCGCACGCGCACGCATCGTTTCAGTCACACCAACAACATCGTCCGTGCAACTTTCCTCTGGAAAAGCGGTGAAAACTCTCTCCTCGATTTTGCGATTTGACTGCGTCAATCTTGCAACATCGTGGTGTCTTCTGTGGTGCGTCAGCATCCGCAACGAAACTTTTTTTGGAGTCTATATGAACAACGCAACAGTCAGTGTCAGCCGCGGTGGGCTTTTCAGCAAGGTCGCCTTGCTTCTCACCGGCAGCATGTGTCTCAGCGCCCTTGGCACCTATGTTGGTGCAGGCATTACCTCTCTCGCCGCCATCATCGCTCTTGCGATTGCCTTTCTCGCCGGCGCCTTCATAGTTCCCCTCGCCGCCAAGTCGAGCAAGGAAGCTGGTCTCGTCGCGCTCGCCGGCTGGACTTTCATCAGTGGTCTCTTCCTCGGGCCTACGATCAACCATTACGTTGCCGTGCTCGGCTGGAGCACTGTGTTTCTGTCCTTCCTGGGCACCGGAGGTGTGATGGCAGCTTGCGGTGCAATCGGCGCTCTTTCCGGGCGTGACTTTTCGAAGATGGGATGGTGGCTCACGATTGCCCTTCTGGGTCTGATTGTGGTTGGCATCTTCAATATCTTCGTTGCTTTTTCGACCGGTGTGGAAATCGTCTACTGCCTGATCGGCATTGCGATTTTCGCTGGTTTTTTCATCTTCGACTTCTTCCGTCTGTCGAAGGCTGACGACAACTGGTTTAACGCCATCACCGGCACGATGGAGATCTATCTCGACTTCATCAACGTCTTGCTCTACCTGCTGCGCCTCATTGCAGCGCTGACCGGCAAGCGTGACTAATTCGGCACCACATTTCGAGTCGTGACCTAACGGCTCTTAGTTTGGCTTCAAGGAGGGGACGAACTTCGGTTCGTTCCCTCCAGCCGGATTTCTATATGAATTTTCCAAATCTCTAAGAACAGGCTTCAGTGCCGCTGGAGAAAAATCATGAATGAACTACTCGTCATTGACGTCGGTAATTCCAACGTCAAATATGCATTATTTCGTGACGGACAGCTGACAGAAACCTGGCGCCATCCTACTGTGCGGGTGCTAGAATCGGCTCCGGACGTCTTGTCGAAAACCACTTGCCCGGTGGCTATCTCGTGTGTGGTGCCAGTGGCAGAGCAGCAGCTGCGCACGCTTCTAGCCGGTCGTAAAGTCACTTTTGTCGGCGCTATCGCCCAAAAACTCCTGACCGGGATGGCTCAAGAAATGGGTGCTGACCGTGTCGCCGATGCAGTCGCCGCCTGGCAAATTTACGGCAAGGGTCGCACGCCTGTGGCCGTAATTGGTATGGGCACAGCTTCTACGATGCTGGTCGTGTCTGGCTCCGGTCACGTCAAAGGGGGCTGGATTGCGCCGGGACTCGGGGTTACGCTCGAAACTCTTCATCATCGGACAGCCCTGCTGCCGCTGTTGAAGATGGAGGGGCAAACTCTTGAACTCGGTTTTGACACTGACACGCACATGCGCAATGGCGTTTTCGCTGGTCAGATCGGACTCGTCCGTGAGTGGCTCTCGATTGCAAAACGCAATTTGTGCGGCAAAGCGCTGACTGTCGGAACCGGCGGTTGGAGCGCGTCCGTCAACGAATACGGTAAAGTGTTTGATGTGTGCGATCCGCACCTTACACTCAAGGGAATCTACCTGCTGGCTACATCTGCTAAAAACGAGCCCAGGACAGCGTCTCCGCGCCAGATTCAGCTTGCCAAAAACGGCTGGATAAAGCTCATGGCGGAACTCAATGTCGAGGAGACTGACTGGCAGCCAATCTGGGACAACCTGGAAAAGCTTTACGGAGAGCGCGGCAGGTACTACCACAACCTCAAGCACATCGCCAAAATGCTCGCTCGGCTGGACAGTTTCTCGGGCGGTTCTGCAAGCGTTCTGGTGCGTCTGGCGGCGTTTTATCATGACGCCATTTATGATTCCAGGCAGAAAGACAACGAAGAGCTCAGCGCGGCTCTGGCGTTGAAGGACCTGATCAATCTCGGCATGCCTGAGCGTTTGGCGGAAGATGTGGCGGCTTTGATCGTGGCAACCAAAGGGCATCGCCCTCTTGCCGGTCGTCTCGCCAAAGAATCGCGTCTGTTCCTGGATGCCGACCTGTCGATTCTTGCCTCCGCGGCAGGTGAGTATGGTCGTTATGCAGCTGACATTGCGCTCGAATACGATTGGATCGAACCGGCGGCTTATGTGAAAGGTCGTGCTCATGTGCTTAAGAAATTCTTGGAGCGCAAGCAGATTTTCTACACGCCCTCGGTGCGTTCTGAGTTTGAGAAAGCAGCACGAGCCAATATCGAGCGCGAACTTTTGAAATTGCGCGCCAGGTAAAAAGTGCCCGGTGGAAAAACGCAGGTTTTTCGGACTTTGTCGGTGGAAACTCGGCCAGCATGTAGCGAAAGCTGCATGATTGCTCGACTTTCACCGGCAAAGTTCTTTTTGAATTTGTTTATACTAAGCGATATGGTATGCGTATTTGAAATAAAAATTTGACGATTTTTGCGATCTGGAAATTTGCGATCTGAAAAATGGAAAGTTTTTGAATTAGCAATTTCGGAAAATCACTTCGCCATCGATTTGGATAGAACAAATCGATGCAACACATAATGAATTACTCAGAGCAATTGCTTACTACGAAACCCAGAGTTTATTCGGTCTGGCGCCAATCGATTTTAGAGACGGCGCTGCATAAACGAACACAGTCTTTGCTTCAAGCAACGCAGAAAGTTCCTCGAGCG
>JACMKL010000366.1 GCA_014380105.1 Candidatus Melainabacteria bacterium | reverse complement strand
GACGCCGCTTTTGCCCGGCAAGCCCCAATCGAGCACGACAATATCGTACTGATAAAGTTTCATCAGATCGAGCGCTTCTTCGCCCGTGTGCGCTGCTTCGACTGTATAGAGCTCGTGCTCCAGCCAATCCCTGACCATGTCGCAGGTGACCAGATCATCTTCTACAAGCAAGACTTTTGACATAGATTCCGTGACTAGTGGGAGGTCTCTCGTTAGATTCTACGCTGTCGCCCGGGGTTTCTGTGCACATGGAATGCGAAACCAGAAAGTACTTCCTTCCCCTTCTTGACTTTCTACCCCGACAGAGCCATTATGCTGCTCCAGAATTGCTTTGCAGATTGCCAGCCCAAGCCCTGTGCCACCTTTCGGGGTTTCTTTGCCGCGCTCCGCTTGTCTGAATCTGTCGAAAATCGCTTCTTTATCAGACTCCGCAACACCCACCCCCTGATCGGTAATACGCACCGTGACAGTGCCAGGTTCAAGGTTTGCGGAGATTGTCACGGTTCCGCCTGCGGGTGAAAATTTAATTGCGTTTGCCAGCAGATTTTGCAGAACCTGGACCATGCGATCGCTATCGGCAAGAATTTCAGTATCCGGAATATCCGCCACTTCGATTTTAACTTTCTGCTCTTCGGCAAAACCGCGCACCATATCCAGTGATGCATCGACAAGAAATTTAACAGCGACGGGATTGAAGCGCATCTCCATGCGCCCGGATTCCATTTTTTCCACATCAAGCAAGTCGTTGACGAGGCTGACAAGCCGTCCAAGGCTGTTTTGCATGCGCGCAGCTGCCTTGCCGCCTTTATCGCTAAGATCGCCATAAACGCCGGCTCCAAGGCTGTCCAAAAATGCCCGCATACCGGTCAATGGTGTCCGCAAATCGTGACTGACCATGTTTACAAAATCTTGCTTCATCTGGTCGAGTTCTTTGCGATCGCTTATATCGTGCGCCACGCAGTAAAAGGACTGCTCCACGGGCGACCAGAAAATGGACCATAGCATCCAGCCTGCGCTTCCGTCCTTACGAATCATCTGCACGTCAATCGACATCGCTGTCTGCGTCTGGCTTTTCGCCTCGTCCATCACTCGCTGTAAGCGCTCTCTGTCTTCTTCCAGAACAAAAGACGCGAAAGGTTTTTGGAGCAGATCGATTGGATCGTATCCCCAATTACGCTTACAGGCTGGGCTCATTTGGGTGAAACTGCCATCATCGGAAAGTGAACAGATCACGTCTTGGGCGTTGTCGATGATAGCGCGCTCGCGTTGGGCAGCCACTTGTAATGCAATTGCCATCTTGTGAAACATGATGTCTAGCTGCGCGATTTCGTCGTTGCCTTCGACTGGTCTGCGCAACGGGCGGTGCTCCGACAACAATTGCGCATTACCGGAAATGGTCGCCAGCCGGCCCGTAATCGAACGGCTGAAATAATTGACGAGCAAATAGGTAATCGGCACATTGGCAATTACGCCCAGCAGGAGCCAGATTTGCACAAAAAGACGAGCGCGCTGTTCGTCTTTTGGGCGTGATTTCTGATTGTCCATTTCGCGGTGCTGCACAGCTGTAGCTGCTGAAACGATGTCGCGAAGGTGATTGGTGACCATGAACTTGGCTTCTGCTGTCATCAAATACGGTTCGTTAGAAGTCATCCGACTCTTGTAATGAAAAAGCATGTCGGATGCTCGCTTAGTAGCCACTTCGAGGTTGTCGACATTCTGCTTTTGAATAGGGTCATTAACAACAAGCGCTTTCAGTTCTGCAATTTCGCGCGGAACTTCGTTGAGCCCTTTTATCATGCGCTGTTCAAACACAGGAGTATGTGTGAATCCCCAGAGAGTGAAATTGGCGCCACCTTCCCAGATCAAGCGAGCTACAGCTTGCGTTTGTCCGATAACCATTTTCGAATTAAAAAGTTTGGTCGCTTGCGCTTCGGCCTGCTGCTGGAAAAAGACCAGCATGCCGACGAAAAAGAGGTTGAAAGCAATTGGAACTGCAATAAACAGCAGCCCTTTCGTACGTAATTTCAGGTCAAGCAACATCAATATCGTCTCTGTCTTGCTTATCTCTTGAGTAGTACTGCTATACCCCCAATCATTTCGAGTAATGCTAGAGGATATTTATTACAATTTACTGTTTATCTAAATATATTCAGTGAAGTCCGGCAAATGAGGGTTTTACACCTAGCGCCGCAAGGTAGAAATATAACGGGCAGAGGATTATGGCGGACAGCCGATAATATATGGCGTTCTCGAAAAAGCAGCTGGACGGACTTCTCTATATGGCGGGTCGGGCATTTGAAAATGCCGACTATCTTTCCGCGCAAAGACACTACGAAGATGCGCTCGGATTAATGGAGCGAAACGGCCAGGATAAGTCCGAGGAAGCCCTCCAGTGTTTTAAAAACCTTGCTTCGATTTACTACTCGGATGGCAATCTCGATAAGGCCATCGCGACTTACAGCCGCCTGGTTGTATCTTCAGAAACTTTATATGGCGAATCACATCGTGAAGTGATTTCCAGTATGTTTATTTTGGCAAAGGTCTGCGACAGTGCTGGCGCATCCGAAGACGCCGCTTCCATCTATGATCGCGTGCAACGCTTAGCCAGCCAACATCTGCCCAAGGGCGATATTTTGATAAAACATATCAGAGAGGCGCGCGAGTTAAGAACCGGGCCGCAGAAGGAATTCAAGCAGAAAGTCACAACGCTTGCATTACCCAAACCAGTCTTTCGGGAAATGACTGATGCTCTGGGCTCCGGTGCAGAACCCGGTGGACGTCAGCATTTCTTCAAGCAAAATCAAATTCTCTTTTCGACAGTCGGCTCATTACTTCTGTTTGTTCTGGCGTGGGCTTGGTTTAATTGGTTGGCTGGTGATGCCACCATCAAGGCACCTTCTACCGGCATGATTCAAGAATCTTTTAAGGTCGAGGGACAGAAATTTCGCACCCCGGACGGAAAGGTAGAACTTACTGTCAAAGACAATTCGAACGCAAATCTGACTACGCCTGCGGAAAAAATAGATTTTTCTTACAAGACAATCGACTTTTCAATTGAAGGCATTCAAACTTTAGTTAGTGGTGCCTTTGCTCGCAAAGAATATTGGATTGAGCAGACCCCGCTTGGTTTGCTTGCTCAAAATAGTCTTGTCCTACATACCGATGAAGCCCCTGAAGTGAAGACGGTCGAGCGCATGCGCGAATTAGGGCGTCACCTCCAAGAAATTTACGGCAAGCAAGGCAGCTATCCAATGCGTCTTGAAAAATGGACTGCCGATCCGATGATGCGTTGGACTAATCCCGTCAGTCAACAAAGAACCATACCAACCTACCAGGTTTTGAATAAGTACCAGGTAGTTTTTGTCGGATTTGCAAAGGTTGAAGATTTTCCAAAACAACTGGCTGCGGGGGAACACTGGGCTAACGAGCCGATGCCTGATCCAGGCGGCATGCATACTTTCTCACTGCAGACAGAACAGAAAATAGAAGACGATTACAGAATTGCGCACGTTTTTATGCAGGGTTTCGATCGCAACGGTGAGGTTCTTAAATCAAGTATTCCCGGGCAATTCTTCTTTCTGGAACTCGTTCCAGGCGAAGAGTTTGAAATGCCTAAGCAGACCAATAAAGAATATTACAGAAAACTTTGTGCCACTCTCAGTGGTGCGCGCGTTTACTTCGTCAAAGAAGGTTCGTCGATCCTTGGGCTTCTTCCATTGAAGTACACCATTCCATTTATTCTCGGCTCGATGACTGGCATTTTTATTGTTATGTGGGCAGCTATTGACGCTCAGAAGCGTGTAACCAATAAGAAGATGTTCCCGACCGCTCTGGAAGGCATAATCGTCCTAACAGCGCTTGTGTGGCTCGCCTGGTTCGTGACGCGTTTAATTCCTTAGGTTTTTGCAGGAAAGTCCATGTCCAATATGGCGGATGGTCCACAACCTAAGACTCTTTATCAAAAGTTGGAGGCTCATCGTCCTGAGAGCGATCAGGACCGCTGGCGTCGGGCATTATATTTCTCGACTGCTCTCGGAATTCGTTGTCTTGATTTGCTGTCCGATTATATGCGCTACTGTCTGAGACCAAATCAACAAGGCAGGCTGCCTGAATACGAACGCGACGAATCCAACATAACTACCCACCATCAAGCTGTAAAAGAATTGATTGGGTTGAGTATCTGGTTGACGCTGGTGGACCAGCTGAAGAGTGATGTTCCACCCTGGTTGCGTGATTTTTTCCTGGACTGCTGGAATGCTGCGGATAAGCTTTATCCAGAGCCATCGAGCCATGAAATCATGAATCTCTATGAGGACAAAGTCGGCACCGCGAAAATTTGCGAGAGTGTTTCTTCGCGTATTTGCTACAAACTAAAATTAGAAGACACCAAGGGTGATGCCTGTGTGAGACTGGGTGAGATGCTTGAAAAGGCGGGTCCTGTCCGCGCTGACTTGCTCTTATATGCGATGTCAGCGCCACTGGATGCATTAGACAAGTCCATCGATCAATTGAAAGAATATTAGGGAGGTTTGCGTCCATGTGGTCGAAACTTTCATTTGGTAAAAAAGTCGCATTATTCATTGCGG